>JAHJTU010000063.1 GCA_018829485.1 Nanobdellota archaeon
ATGGCTAATGAAAGTATGATTTGGACTGAGAAATATAGGCCTTCTACTTTTGAAGGGGTTAAAGGCCAGAGAGAAATAGTTGTAAGAGCAGAAGCATTTGTTAAGCAGAAGAATATGCCGCATTTATTATTTGCTGGTCCTGCAGGTACAGGAAAAAGCACTTTGGCTGTTGTTATTGCAAAACAACTTTTTGGTGTAGATTGGAAAGCAAATTACTTAGAATTAAATGCAAGTGATGAAAGAGGAATTGATGTTGTTAGAAATAAAGTAAAAGAATTTGCAAGAACTAAAAGTATTGGAAAATGTCCATTCAAAATTCTATTTCTTGATGAAAGTGATGCATTAACAAGAGAAGCACAACAAGCATTAAGAAGAACAATGGAAATGTTCACAAATAATTGTAGATTTATTTTATCATGTAATTATAGCAGTAAGATAATTGACCCAATACAAAGCAGATGTAGTATTTTCAGATTTAAATTACTTAGTAAGGATGAAATTAAAGAAATTATAAAAAAGATTTCTGAACAAGAAACTTTGGAGATTGATGAAAAAGCAATAAATGCACTATACGAAGTTACTGAAGGAGATTGCAGAAGACTCATTAATGTTCTTCAAGCAACATCATCTGTAAATAAAAAAGTTACTTCTAATTTAATTTATGAGATAATTGCAGAAGCAAATCCCAAAGATATTGGAAAAGTTCTTGACAAAGCATTGCAAGGAAATTTCTTAGATGCAAGAAACTTATTGCTTGATATTATGTTGAAAAATGGATTATCTGGATTAGACATTATTAAGGCAATTCAAAAAGAAATATGGACTTTATCAATAGATGACAAGCTCAAAGTAAAGCTTACTGAGAAGATAGGTGAAACAGAATTTAGAATAGTAGAAGGAAGTGATGAATTCCTTCAACTTGAGGCATTGCTCGCTTCTTTTGTGTTGGCTAAGTAAAGGCTCTAAAAACACTAAAAAACTACCTGTAATTCCTTAAAATTTGGCCTTTTTAGAGCCCAGAAAAGCAACGGGGAAAAGTTTAAAAATAAAAATTCATATGAAATCCCATAGCAAAAGCAGTATGAAAAAGAGAGAGAAATATAGTTCCGAAACTAGTACGCAGGCTAGTAGGATAATTAGTAAGGAATCTGATAAATCAGCCATTAAAACCAAGATTTTAGAGATTGCAAAAAAGCAAAAAGGAGTAATTACAACATCTGAAATTGCTTCTGAACTTAACATCTCTTGGAATACTGCTGAAAAATATTTGCTTGAATTAACATTAGAAGGAAAGCTTGAGAAATTGAAAAAAGTTGGAGCAAATATTTGGCTTTACTTAAAAACAAAAGAGGAAGCTGAAAAAGCAAACATATAACATGCAATTAAATAAAAGAAAGGAAGGGCAATTGCAAATACTTGTAGCTATCTTATTTTTCTTAATTGCAACAGTAGTTATTATTACAGCAGAAACACTAAATGATACACAAGAGCAAACAACAGAACAACAAGAAGTTCAAGAATCAATAACAGAACAACAAGAAACAATAATCCAAGAAAATCCTTTAGAACCAGAACAAGAAATAATTCCAGAAGAACCAGAGCAACAAACAGACTTATGTCAAGATATTGTATGTGAAGATTCTTCTATTGAATGTTGGAATAATGAGAATGTATTATGTTCAAATTCATGCAATCAAGAAACAGGAGAATGCACATCTTGCATTCCAGAATGTCTTGAACAAACACAAGAACAAGATAATATAACAGAACAAGAACAGGAACAAACAATAGAGCAAGAAACTAATGAAACACAAAAACAACAAGAAGAACAAACAGAGCAAACACAAGAAACAACAAATGAAACAGAAACACAAGTACAAGAATCGGGAATAACACAAGAAATCAACCTGACAAATATAACATCAGGAATAAGCACAACAGGTGATGTAATTTCAGAGTTGCAAGATACAATCCAAGAAAAACCAGTTGATTTAAATATAGAAATTAATTATAAAAATAAAATCAAAAGGGGTGAAATTATTGAATTAGAAGCAACAGCTACAAACCTTGATACGGC
>JAHJTU010000064.1 GCA_018829485.1 Nanobdellota archaeon
AATTCTAATGCTGATATTTGCTTAGATTTCAGATTTCTAAGAACAAGTACTTCATTTTCAGATAAACTTTCTGCTACCTTTTTTATATCCATCTAATGTTAAGCATTAAAGAATTTTAAAATGTTTCTCTCTATATTTTTCTAACCCAAAAACCACCAAAAACAAAACTAAACCCTAATTCAGCCAAATTTGAGGGATTTAGAGCAGAAAGATTTATAAATAAAAAATACTTTTCTTACCCATAATCATGCTCTCCCTTATTCAACAGCATGTTCTATTAGTCTGAAATATTTAAAAAAAGTGGAAGAAAAAAGAGAATAATAAAAGTATAAGAAAATGTCAAAAGATAAAACTGAAACAGCTAAATCAAAAAGTGATTATGGAATTGATACTATTAAAGTACTGAAAGGTTTGGAAGGAGTTAGAAGAAGGCCTGCAATGTACATAGGAAGCACAGGAAAAGAAGGTTTGCATCATATGATCTATGAGGTTGTTGATAATGCAATTGATGAAGCTTTAAGTGGTGTGTGCACAAGAATTGAAGTTACTTTGCATGAAGATGGTTCTGTAAATGTAAAAGATAATGGAAGAGGAATTCCAGTTGAAAAGCATCCCGAAGTTAAAAAATCTGGATTAGAAGTTGTTATGACAATGCTTCATGCAGGTGGAAAATTTGACAAAAAAGCATACATGATTTCTGGTGGATTACATGGTGTTGGTGTAAGTGTTGTTAATGCATTAAGTGAAAAAATGATTGCAACAGTAATGAGGGATGGCAATATATATGAACAAACATATAAAATAGGAAATCCACAAACAGATGTTAAAATTACAGGAAAAACAAATGAAACAGGAACAATTGTAAGATTCTGGCCAGATAAAGAAATATTTGGAACAATAAAATATGATTTTTCTACTCTTATAACAAGATTTAGAGAACTTGCATTTTTGAATTCTGGTTTAACAATTATATTAAAAGAAGAAGCAACAAAGAAAAAAGAAGAATTCCAATTTAAAGGAGGAATAATTGCTTTCATACAATATTTAAATAATGGAAGAAAAGTACTTCATAAGCCAATTTACTTTCATAAAGAAGAAGATAATGATGCAGTTGAAATTGCAATTCAATATACTGATTCATATAATGAAAGTATTCATGGTTTTGTTAACACAATTAATACAATTGAAGGGGGAACACACGTTATTGGTTTTAAAACAGCATTAACAAGAGTAATCAATGATTATTCTGTCAAAAATAATTTGCTTAAAGGTAATGGAAAACTTACAGGGGATGATGTTAGAGAAGGACTTACTGCAATAATTAATTTGAAAATTAAAGAACCACAATTTGAAGGACAAACTAAAACAAAATTAGGAAATTCCGAAGTCAAAGGTTTTGTTAATTCTATTACAACAACTGCATTAAGTGAGTTTTTTGAAGAAAATCCAAGTATTGCAAGGAAAATTGTTTCAAAAGTTCTTGATGCATTAAAAGCAAGAGAAGCTGCAAAAAAAGCAAAAGACCTTGTAAGAAGAAAAAGTGCATTGTCGTTTGGAACTTTGCCTGGAAAATTAGCAGATTGTATAAGCAACAAATTAGAAGAAAGTGAAATTTTTATTGTAGAGGGAGATTCTGCTGGAGGGTGCTTTTCTGGTGATACTAAAATAGCTTTAGTTGATGGAAGAAATATTTCTTTAAAAGAAATAGTCAAAGAATATAAGAATGGAAAAGAGAACTTTTGTTATACTATTATGGAAGATGGTGGTGTTGGTGTTAGTAAAATAATTAATCCAAGAATAACTAAAAAAAATGAGGAAGTTATAAAAATAATTTTTGACAATAATAAAGAAGTTATTTGTACTCCAGATCATAAATTTATGCTAAGAGATGGAAGTTATAAGCAAGCTAAAGATTTAACAAAAGAAGATTCTTTAATGCCTTTTCATCGAAGAATTTCGAAAATTGGAGGAAGAATTACTATTAATGGTTATGAAATGGTTTGGGATCAGAATAAGACATGGGTTTTTACTCACTTATTAGCAGATGAGTATAACTTAAGAAATAAAGTTTATTCTAAAGATCAAGGAAATCATAAACACCACATAGATTTTAACAAATTAAATAATAACCCTAATAATGTGATAAGATTGCTAAAAGAAGAACATCTTATTCTTCATACAGAACATGTAGCTAAAACATTACATAGAAAAGATTCAAAAGAAAAAGCGATAGCATCACATAGAACTCCAGAATATAAGGAAAAAATTAGTTCTTGGGCTAAAAGTCCAGATGTTAGAGAAATGTTAAGTAAACGAGCTAAGAAACAATGGAAGAACAATAAATACAAAGAGTATATGGCTAAAAGATTTAAAAAATTTTTTGATTCTGATAAAGCTTACAGAAATAGGAATAAAAATATTCTTGATCAAGAACAAAGAAAATATTGGACAAATAAGAAAAATAGAGATTTGGCCTCTAAAAGAGTAAAAGATTTTTTTGAAAAGAACCCAGAAATCAAAGAGTATTTATCAAATTTGGCTAAAGAGCAATGGAAAGATGAATTTCTTTTAATTTGGAGGAGGCAAAAAACTAAAGAGCAATGGACTCCAGAATTCAGAAAGAAAAGAAAAGAAACATATAATAAAACATATTATCAAAAGACTATAACATTAATGAAGAAAGTATTAGAGAACAAAGGTAGTTTAACAGAATTTGATAATATTAGAATTCAAAAAAGAGATAACTCCATAATTAGTAAGAAGACTTTTTGTACAAGATTTTTTGATGGAGACTCCAATAAAATGTTGGAAGCTGTAGAGAATTTCAACCATAAGATAAAACAAATTGAATTGTTAGATGAGAAGGCAGATGTTTATGATTTAGAAGTTTTGAATACCCACAACTTTGCTCTAGCTTCAGGTGTTTTTGTGCATAATAGTGCAAAACAAGCAAGAGATAAAAAAATTCAGGCAATTCTTCCATTAAGAGGAAAAATCTTGAATGTTGAAAAAGCAAACCCAAATAAAGTATTCTCTTCAGAGGAGATTTCAGTACTTATTTCTGCATTAGGAACAGGAGTAGGAGAACATTTCAGCATAGATAATTTAAGATATGGTAAAATAATTATTATGTGTGATGCAGATGTTGATGGACAGCACATTAAAACATTGCTCTTGACATTCTTTTTCAGATTTATTCCTAAATTAATTGAAGCAGGACATATTTTTGTTGCTGTTCCTCCATTATATAGAATAAGAAAAGGTAAAGATAGTGTTTATGTTTATGATGATGCAGAATTAAAGAAAATTTCAGGCAAGGGCGAAATTCAGAGATTCAAAGGATTAGGAGAAATGAATCCTGATCAATTATGGGAAACAGCAATGAATCCTAAAAAAAGGATATTAAGGAAAATTACAATTAAAGATGCAGCAGAAGCTGACAGGATATTCAGTATTTTAATGGGAAGTGAAGTTGAACCAAGAAAGAAATTCATTGAAGAAAATGCAAAATATGCTGATGTTGATGTTTAGATAAAATAAAAAATAGAAAGTAAGAAATGATAAAAAAAGCAATAATACTTGCAGGTGGAAAAGGTGAAAGACTTAGGCCTTTAACTTATAAGATTCCAAAACCTTTGTTGCCATTCAGAGAAAAAGAGATGATGATTGAACATATTTTTGATTCTTTAAAAAAACATGATATTAAAGATGTTATTTTTACATTGTGCTATATGCCTGAAGCCTTCAAAGAAAAACTTGGAAATGGGAAAAAGTATGGATTAAATTTCCAATATCTTCTTGAACAAGAACCATTAGGAACAGCAGGTTTCCTAAACTTATCACCAATACAAGAAACAACACTTGTAATTAATTCTGATGTTTTTTTCACAAACTTAGATATAACAGATTTTTACAATAAACATAAAGAATTTGTAGAAAAAGGAGCAATAGCAACACTTGCACTTTCTAATATAGAGAATACAGAAAATTTGGGAACAGTAAAACTAGATGGAAATAGAATAGTAAATTTTGCAGAAAAGAAAAATACATCAAATTATGTAAATGCAGGACATTATTTGCTTGAGCCACCAATAATGAATTACTTGCCTCCACAAAAGAAAATAATGTTTGAAACAGATATTTTTCCCAATCTTGCAGTAAAAGGAAAACTTTTTGCATATTTTCCAAAATCAGAATGGATTCATATAAGGGATTTAGAATCATATAAAAAATTAAATCAGAAGTGAAAATGCCAAAAGACGAAGAAATACTTATTGAGCAGGAAATGAAAAAAGCATACATAGATTATGCTATGTCTGTAATTGTTAGCAGAGCTTTGCCAGATGTTGCTGATGGATTAAAGCCAGTCCATAGAAGAATTCTTTATGCAATGCATGATATGGGATTAACTGCAGATAAACCAACAAGAAAATCTGCAAGAATTGTTGGAGAAGTTTTAGGAAAGTATCATCCGCATGGTGATTTGCCAGTATATGATGCTTTATCAAGAATGACTCAAGACTTTTCCATGAGATATCCACTTGTAATAGGACAAGGTAATTTTGGAAGCGTTGATGGTGATCCTCCAGCAGCACAAAGATATACTGAAGCCAAACTTTCTGCAATTGCTTCAGAAATGCTAGCTGATATAGAAAAAGAAACAGTTGACTTTCAAGCTAATTTTGACAATTCTCTTGAGGAACCAAAAGTATTGCCTGCAAAACTTCCAAACTTATTACTAAATGGAGCATCTGGAATTGCAGTTGGTATGGCAACAAACATACCACCACATAATATTACTGAAGTTATTGATGCTGTTATTGCATATATAAAAGATGCAAAAATTCCCATTGATAAATTAATAGAAATCATTCCAGCTCCTGATTTTCCAACAGGGGGAATCCTTTATCCGGAAGGTGTAGAAGAATTATACAAAGCAGGAAAAGGAAGCTTTACAGTAAGAGCAAAAGCATTTATAGAAGATATTAAAGGCGGAAAACAATCAATTGTAATAACTGAAATACCATATCAAGTAAATAAATCATCATTGATAACTGATATTGCAAGACTTGTAAGAGACAAAAAACTTTCTGATATTACCCACATAAGAGATGAATCAGCAAAAGGAAAAATCAGAATTGTTCTTGAAATAAGAAGGAGTGCTAATTCAAATGTTATTCTAAATAAATTGTATAATCTAACATCAATGCAAACAAGATTTAATGGAATGCTTCTTGCAATTGTTAATGGAACCCCCAAATTACTTAATATTAAAAATATAATTGAACAATTTGTCTTGCACAGAGAAAAAGTTGTTGAAAAAAGATGCAAGTTTGATTTAAGAAAAGCAGAAGAAAGATTACATATTGTTGAAGGACTTCTTATTGCACTTAAGAAAATTGATTCTGTAATTCAAGCTATAAAGAAAAGCAAAGCAGTAGCAGAGGCAAATGCACAATTAATGTCACAATTTAAGTTATCTCAGAAACAAGCACAGGCAATTCTTGATATGAAATTAAGCAGATTAACTGCATTAGAACAGAAAAAACTTAATGATGAAGAAAAAAGTCTTGAAGACATAATCAAAGAATTAAATAAAATTTTATCAAGCAAACAAGAAATTCTCGAAGTTGTTAAAAAAGAATTGCAAGAAATAAAGAGAAAGTATGGGGATGATAGAAAAACAAAAATTGAAGGAAAATTAAGGGAATTCAAGGAAAAGGATTTAATAGCAAAAGAAACAATTGCAGTAACCTTAACAGCAAAAGGTTATATCAAAAGAATGCCATTAAATGTTTACAGAGAACAGCAAAGGGGTGGTAAGGGTATTACAGGAACTGAACTTACTTCTGGAGATGTTGTTCAAGAAACATTTACTTGCTCAACCCATGATTATTTGTTATTCTTTACAAATAAAGGAAAAGCATTTTCAATGCAAGCTTACAATATACCAGAAGCAACAAGATATGCAAAAGGAAAAGCAGTGATTAATCTTCTTGGAGTTCAAGGAGAAAATACTGCAACAACTCTTGCTGTAAAAGAATTCTCTGGAAATCTTATACTTGTTACTAAGAAAGGAATTATCAAGAAAATGCAATTAGAGAATTTTGCTAAAATTAGAAAAACAGGGATTGTTGCAATAACTCTTCCAGAAGATGATGAGCTTATTGATGCTCTATTCTTAAATGAAAAAGAAGAAATCTTTTTAGGCACAAGTAAGGGAATTGCAATACGATTCTCTTCATCAGACTTGAGAAATGTTGGAAGAACAGCATATGGTGTTATTGCAATTAGACTTGCAAAAGATGATTTTGTTGTTGGTGCAGTAATTCTTCCAGCAGAAAGAGAAGCACTAGAAAAAATTACTATATTAACAGTTACTGAAAAAGGTTATGGTAAAAGAACTTCTATTGACAAGTACAGGAAAACCTCAAGAGCTGGAAAAGGAATAACCAATCTGAAAACAACACCAAAAACAGGAGATGTTGCTGGAATTATTAAAGTTCAAGATTCAGATGGAATTATTGTAACAACACAAAAAGGAATGGTAATAAGAACAACAGTAAAGAACATCAGGCAAGCAGGAAGAAGCACACAAGGTGTAAGAATAATAAAGCTTGCAGAAAATGACAAAGCAATTGGCTTAGCAAGAATCAGAGAAGAGTGATGGCAATTTTGCCTTCAAATTCTTTATTCATTTTGTAAATGTAGTCTTTTAATATTTCTTCAAAACCCACTTCTTTATTTTCTATAAAAGAATCAATTCTAAGATTAAAATATTTATTTTTATACTTTTTTATATCATCTTCTGATAATCCTGAAAGAATATTGTATTCTAGTAATCCATATTTATTTACAATAATTGTTTTACTAATTCCAAATTTCTTGAAAAGTTTATTTGAGGCTTCAATATCTTCTTCTGAAGGCATATACAAATTAGAATAAATTCTAAAATCAACATATTTTTCCAAATTATTTTCTCTGGTTTCTATTATTTTTTCTATTCTTTTTCTTTTCTCATCAGAATAATTATCTAATCTTTCTCTAAGTATTTTGTTTTCTTTGATAGTTAAATCCAAGAAATCTTGTTTTTCTTCCAAGTAAGCTTTTTCATTTTGTGGATGCAGATGATATTTAATTAAATCTTTAGAATTCAAATGTTCTTTTTCAATTAAATCGCTTATTTCTGAAATTCTGCCTTCAACTTTTCTTGCATCTTGTTTTATTCCTACTTCATATCCTTTATTTGTTTTTATATTATACAACCAGTCTTCTTCATAATCAGATTCTGAAGCAAATTTTTCCAAATCTTTATGCAAGCTTTCTTTCGTTTCAGTAAAGATATAATGGATTTCATCATCTATATTAACAATTGGCTTTTCTGCTAAAGAATATTTTATTTGATTATACTTTTCATTATCCTTAATTTTAACACAGGAAGGATTTAAAGAAAGGCAAGATAATATAGCAGTACTTAAAATAAGGATTTTTTTGATTTTATTAACAAAGTTTTTATTAATTTTCATATTCTAATAAACAAGAAAGACTTTAATTATTTTATATTTTTAATAGACTCAAAGAATCCAACAAATCCTTACAAGTATAATCTGCTTTAACATTATACTTATTGTCTTTGCCAGTTTTACCAGTTTGCAAAAGAATTGTCTTGCATCCTGCTTTTTTGCCTAGCATAATGTCAGATGTTTTATCACCAATAACATAGCTTTTTTTCAAATTTATATTAAATCTTTTCTTTGCCTGTTCTAAAAGCAATGTTTCAGGTTTTCTGCATTTGCATGCTTGTTCTGGAGAATGATGGCAAAAATATATTGCATCAATTCTTATTTTTTCTTTTTTGAATTCCTTTAACATATAATTTGTAACTTTAAAGAAATCTTCATGTTTGTAATATCCTCTTCCAATACCACTTTGATTTGTTATAATTATTATCTTGTATTTTGATTTTGAAAGTATTTTTAATGCTTCTAATACTCTTGAAATAAATTTGAAATCCTTTATTTTATGAATATAGTCATTATTCTTATCTTCATTTATTACACCATCTCTATCAAGAAATACTGCTTTGTTTTCTTTTACTTGTGTTTTTCCAGGCATCTATATAAAAGCAAAATAAGTCTTTAAATCTTTTTCTGGATATTTTTTTCTTATATACTCTTCTTCTGATTTTAATTTATTATAGTCAGTAAAAAAATGAGAAATAGGATTTACTCTTTTTAATTCATCTTTTCTTTCACCAATAAAATAAACACCACCCAAGTCTAATGCATCTTTTAATTTTTGCCTTGTTTCTTCATCTAATGGTTTCTCAACTAAATGCATAGCTATCAATTCTACTTTAGATCTTTTTTGCTGTTCTGGATCAAGAACAAATTCAAGTATCTTAAATGGATTTACATCTATGCTTCTATGATCTAATTCATTTTTTGGTTTATTTACTGCATCTGCCATTTTATATAATATTAAATTAAAATTTATAATTCAGAAGTCTGTCTTAAATGCTTTATAAAGATTGTGTTTTTATCTTATTTTCTTCCATTTACCATTTCAAATAATTCTTCATATTTTATTGGGACAGTTCCTGCTTTACCTACAACAATACCAGCAGCATAATTAGCTATTTCAGATGCCT
>JAHJTU010000065.1 GCA_018829485.1 Nanobdellota archaeon
AAGTCATCTATATAGATAATCTCTTTTCCTTGTTCTTCATCTATTCTTCTATGCCAAGCAATACGAATTCCACCTTTGGCTTTTGATCTTGGAGAAACATGGAATTGACCTATAATTTCTTGTGGTCTATGTGTAGGATCTGCTTGTATCATCCTTATTTCATCTACATATCTTTTCATATTCTGTTTAATTCTTGCATCTTTTTCATTTTTTTCTCGAGCTTGTTTAGAGATAAGAACAATTTTTTCTAGATTTTTATGTTCTTGACTTGAGATAAATAGCAAAATTGAAATCACAATAAAAATTAAACCCAGAATATTAGAAATTTTTTCACCGCTCTTCTCAATTATAACAAAACCAGTTAATCCAGGAAAAGAATTAAACAAAAAGGCAATTCCAATAACTAAAAAAAGAATTCCAAATATTCTCAAAACTATCTTTTTCATTTATTAAATAGATGCCTCATGATTTTTAAATTCAACCAATTAAAAGAAATCAAAGATTAAAAAGATTTAAAAGTAAATATTTGGTTTTATAATATAATAATAAGATAGAAACAATATAGAAAATGGCAGAAGAAGATAAGCTTTCTAAGGAATTGGAAGATGAAAAAGCACCTGTTGCTAAAGACATCCCTCCTGAAATAAAGAAAGAAATAGCAAAAATTAAGGAAAAAATAGAGAAATTCAGTAAAGATGTTATTAAGAAATTTCCTTTTTTGCTTGCAATTGGTTTATTGCCTGCAATTCCATCAGAAGAAAAAGATAAGGAAAAGAAAAAACCTAAGCTGATTATAGTATTTCCTGATGAAAAGATTAAGGAAGTTAAGAAAATAGAGAAAGAAATTGACGAAATAATTAAAAAACAGAATTTGCAGATAGATTTCTTTACTCGTGCTCCAAGTGAATTATGGCAAACATGCTTTGATGGACATTTCTTGGATATGGAAAAAATTGGAATGTCATATCCATTGCATGATAAAGGAATTTTGTCAGCATTAAGGGTTGCAACAATACACAAAAATCTTGTTTTAAGTAAATTTGAGAAATATGTTACAAGTTATGTTATTGCAGGCAGTTTAGTAAGGGGCAAAGCAACAAAAACAAGTGATGTTGATATTTATGTTGTTATTGATGATACTGATGTTAAAAGAATGCCAAGATTTGAATTAAAAGAAAGATTAAGAGCAATGATTTACAGTTTTGCATTTGAAGCTAATGAAATTGCAGCTGCCAAGAACAAGTTGTCTCCACAGATTTATATTCTTACTGAATTCTGGGAAGCAGTAAAAGATGCTAATCCTGTTATTTTTACTTTTATTAGAGATGGGGTTCCATTATATGACAGAGGAGCATTTATGCCATGGAAACTGCTTCTTAAAATGGGTAAAATCAAGCCATCACCAGAAGCAATTGATAATTTTATGATGCTTGGTGAAAAAATGGCAAAAAGAGTTCAAACTGATTTAACAAGAATTGCAACTGAAGATATTTATTGGGGTGTTATAACTCCAAGCCAAGCTGCTTTGATGTTATACGGTTTGCCTCCTCCAACACCATTGGAAACAATTGAATTAATGGAAAAAACATTTGTTGATAAAGAAAAACTCTTGGAAAAGAAGTATATCACAATTCTTGATAGAATTGTTAGATTATACAAAGATCATGAGCATGGAAAAATAAAAGAAATAAAAGGAAAAGAAATTGATGAGTTACTAACAGATGCTTCTTCTTATATTGCCAGATTAAAGGAATTAGTAAAGCAAATAGAAAAGCATTCTGGTGAAAAGACAATACTGCAGATTTATGATGATTCTTTTTCAATACTCAGAAATATTCTTGGCAATTTAGCAGAGGAAAAGATTGTTGAGAAATTCAAATCAGAATTCCTTGAAAAAGGAGAAATGCCACCAAAGAATCTTGATATGCTTAAAGAAATAATTAAAGCAAAGCAAGATTATAAGAAAGGAAAATTAAGCAAACATGAAGTAGATAAAGTAAGAATAAGTGGACAGAATTTTATTCATTCTTTAACAGAATATGAGCAAAGAAAGAACTTGGTTTTAAGTGAAAAAACAAAATTTAAAGTCAGGGTTGCTGGTAAAGAAGCTGATTTATTTATTCTTGATGATGCATATTTAGTTTCACCTGGTAAAAAGGAAGTTTGGAAAATCAACTTCAAAAAGAAAGAGCTTGAACATGTTGGTATTGATGAGCTTGGAGAAAAGCTTAAAAACATTCCAAAACAAGTTGAGCTTACACCTGAGAAGATTAATGATATAAAGAAAATTTTGGGCAAGGATATTGTTTTTATTTTTTAGGGAATAAATAAGATTAAGAAAAATGAAAGGGACAATTGCAAATTTTAGAAGGGGAAGGCACAGATATAAGCCAAGGCAGTTTATTATTAAGATTAATAAAGTTGAAACTAGAAAAGCTGCTGAGAAGTTTATTGGCAAGGAAGTTGTGTGGAAATCTCCAGCTGAAAAGGAAATAAAAGGAAAACTCACTAATTTGCATGGTAATAAAGGCTTGTTAAGAGCATTATTTGAAAAAGGATTACCAGGACAAGCTGTTTCAGAAAAAGTTGATATTTTGTAAATAATAAGATAAAGATAAAATGGCAATAAGAAAAGCAATTGCATATAGGTATCATGAAAGGCCTAATACAAGAAAAAGCAAAAAAAGAAGCAAGAGCTATGTTAAAACAATTCCTGGAAGCAAGATTGTTAAATTTAATATGGGGAATCAAGCAAGAAAGTTTCCATTTAAACTTGCATTAGTTAGCAATGAAGCAATTCAGATGAGAGATAGTGCAATAGAAGCATCAAGACAGACAATTAACAGGCATTTGGAAAAGAAAGTTGGTAGGAATAATTATTATTTTGTTATAAGAATATACCCACACCATATTCTTAGAGAAAATAAAATGTTGACAGGTGCAGGAGCAGATAGAATGCAGTCTGGAATGAAGAAATCTTTTGGAAAACCAATGGGGATTGCAGCTCAAATAAGAGTTGGATCTGAAATATTTACTGTTGAAGTTGAAAAAGCAGGAGTTGAAATTACAAAACAAGCATACCATAAAATAAAATCCAAGCTACCATGCACTACTTCTATTGTTATTACAGAGAATAAATAAAGAATTTTTATTTTGTTATTTTATTTCCATCCATACTTTCCTGTTAAAGGAACAAAAATAAATTCTCCAAGATTTTCTGTTGTTGTTTGCTTGCCTGTTTTATCTTTTTTTATCTTCATCATGTTTTGTGAAGGATAACCAACAGGTGCAACAAGAATTCCATTATTTTTTAATTGCTTAAGTAAGGATTTAGGAATTTTAGGACATGCTGCTGTAACAATAATCCTATCATATGGTGCTTCTTTTTTGTATCCTAAACTTCCATCTGAATGAAAAACTTTGGTGTTTGTTATTTTTTCTTTTTTAAGATTTTCTTTTGCATACTCTGTTAATTCTGGAATTATTTCTATGCTTATTACTTTGCCTGCTTTTCCTTTTTCCCTTTTATTTCCAACAATACAAGCAAGTATTGCAGCCTGATAACCACTTCCTGTTCCTATTTCCAAAACTTTCATTCCTGGTTTTAATTCTAATGCTTGAGTCATAATTGCAATTGTTGTTGGCTGGCTTATTGTTTGTCCAAAGCCTATTGGTAAAGGTTTGTCAAGATAAGCATAGTCTTTAAGGTTTTTTGGAATAAAATTCTCTCTCTTGACTTTTTTGAATGCTTCTAAAACTTGTTTGTCTGTTATTATCTTCTGTTTCTGCCAGTATTCTATTAATTCTTTCATACTCATGTAATAGTAAAGTAAATGTTTCTTAAAAACATTTTTATATTGTATTTTCTTTATGACAAAAGAAGGAAAATATAGTAAAAGAGGAAAAAAGAGAATGTTTTCAAGTTTAGCAGTTGCATTTCTTGCACTAATTATTTCATTATTTGTATTAGTAAAAGGAGCTGATTTATTTTTAGAATCAGCATCCAAAATTGCTAAACATTTGGGAATGAGCGAATTTGTTGTTGGCTTAACACTTGTTTCTATTGGAACTTCCTTGCCTGAATTAGCAAATGCAATTACAGCATCTATAACAAAAGAGCCAGGAATTATTATGGGAAATATTATTGGAAGCAATATAGCTAATATAGGACTTGTTCTTGCAATAACTTTAATTATTACAACAATAACAATCAAAAAATTTGAGTATGAAAAGATTTTTATTACACTTCTTGCAGTTTTAATGTTCTCTCTTTTTGCATCTGACTTACAAATATCAAGGTATGAAGCATTAATTCTAATTGCATTCTTTTTAGTTTATTTTAGAGGAATTTTTAAAGTAAAGCATAAACATAAACATCATAAGAAATTCTTTAATTCTCTTTTGGAATTAAGAGGTTTGCTTAGTTTTAGCAAATTAAGAGAATTAAATCAAGCAAGAAATAATTCTAAAAATGATAAACAGACAAAAAAATTTATGAAAGAAGCTTTATTATACGAATCTATTAGAGAATTTATAATTTTGATTATTGGAATTGCACTTATTATTTTGGGTTCAAGGTACACAATCTTTTCAGCTGTTGATATTTCTGTTTTTCTCAATGTTCAAGAATCAGTAATTGCTGCATTTATTGTTGCAATTGGAACAACATTGCCAGAATTATTTGTGAATTTAACTGGTATTAAAAAAGGATATAAAGATTTAGTATTAGGAAATCTTCTTGGTTCAATTGTATTTAATTCCTTAATTATTATTGGAATTGCTTCATTAATTAATCCAATACAAGTTAATATAGTAACATTAAGATTCCTTATACCAACAATGCTAGTATTCTGCTTCTTGCTTTTTGTGTTTTTCAAGAAATCTCCATTATTAGCTAAAAGAGAAGGATTTTTGCTTTTATCCTTGTATATTATGTATATTCTAGTTTTGCTTCTTACTTCAATACATGTTATTGCCTAATTCCTTTATTATAAACACTCTAATCTTACCTACTCTCAAGTAACAACATACCGAAAGGTTTATAAAGTCTTTATTCCTGTTCTTAGTAAGAAAATTAGGCTAAGATAAGATAGGAAAAATAAAGATGGATAAAAATTTAGAACAAAGAGTGAATGATTTGACTAGATGGGGTTCTTTTAGCAAGGCTTTTGAAGAAAAACCATATGCTAATGAAATAAAAGTTAAAGTTGCTAATGAATTCTTAAAAGACTCTAAGAATCCCGAAAATAAAGCAGTTATTAAAGAATTTGCTAAAATGCCTCAAGAAGAGTTCTATGAAATGCTTCAAATGAATATTGGAGAATTACAAAATAAAGTACTTACATATTCTAAAGATAATTTTAATTCAGTATTAAATGAAATTCAAGACAAGGATTTAGTTGGTTTAACAGCTCAAGCATTAAAACCACAAGTAAATGGTGAAATTACAAATAAACATAAAAAATATAGAGAAGCAGTTGAAACATTGCAAAGAGAAGATTATGATACAATGAAGGATTATTTGCTTGATTTAGTTAAAGATGAATACACTGATGTTTTCAAATATCTTTTAGGTGATGCTGAAAGAATAAAAAGAATGTACTCTGGTGTTGTTCAAGCAAGAGAACAGAATTTCGTAAGTGAATTCGTAGATGAAAATGGTGATGAACCAAAAATCAACAGAGCAAAGATAATTAATTACACAAAAAGAAATCTTGGTTATGCAAATGAAAATGAAGCAGATAATTTCTACTTAAGTGCTGCTGTAACTGCAGTTGAAAGCAAGAAAGCACAAGACAAGAAAGAAAAGAAAAAGGCTGCTTAAATTTGATTCTTTTTATTTTTTAAGATTTTAATTTAATTTTCTGAAAAGATTTATGAAAGATGAAAGAACAAGAACAACAAGAAAAACTCGAAAGATTAAATGAGTTATATTGGACACCACAAGAGCATGGCTTATTTGGCAGTACAGTAGAAGAGAATTACAATGAAAATCCTTATACACCTCTTGCTATTCAAGATAAAAAGATTTCTGTAAAGGAATGCAATGATGAAAGATACAGATTAAGAAATATTATTTGTGCTGGAATATATGATAAAAAATTAGGTGATATTGTCTTTGAATTTTCAAGTTTAGATACAAATAAGGATTCAGAAAAATATGCACAAACCATTTCTGATCCAAAACTAGTTTCATTTAAAGCATGTGATGTTGATTCTAAATTAATTACAAATGAAGATTTAGATGCAAAATTACTTAGCAACCCAAAAATTCCTTTTAAGAGAGAATAAAAATAAATTCTTTATTTTTATTTTTCTAATTCTTTGACCAGTTTAGCCATTTCACCAATGAACATGTCTACTCTGTCAATGTAAGCATCAATTGTTGAACCTTTTAATTGCTTAATATCGCCATGAAGTATTTTATGCATTAAAGTATACAAGTCTCTGTAAAGCAAAACATAAAATTTCTTTAATTTTTTTTCTTTAACAAAAGTTTCATATAACATTAAGGAAATATGTTCTGGTGATGGTGGAGTTTTTCCAGCTGCCATTAAAGCAGCATGAGCAGAATCAACACAAGCCCAATAAAGTCCTTCAATTACAGCAAGCATAGATGATCTGCTTCTTGCCATATGTGCTGGACCTCTTCTTAATGCAACATAAATTGCTTCTGGTGTTGGTTTTATTTTACCTCTTTGAAGCAGAATTTTTAATGGTGTAAAAAATCCACCAAAATCAATTAATGGCTCACCATATCTTATTATATTCATAACAACTGGCTCACCTCTTAACATTTCATCCCACCATGTTGTTAATCTTACAGTATTTATGTGCAATCTTTTTGCGTATTTTTCACTTGCTACTAATTTTGCTAATTCTTCTCTATACCATGCAACCATTTCAGGTGTCCATGCAACAGAAGCATCATCAACAATAACAATTATATCAATATCTGATTTTTTACTTGCAGTTCCTTTAACTTGAGAACCAAATAAAACAACACTCTTTATAACTTCATGACTAAATCTCTTGTAAACTTTTGCAGCAAAATCAAATGCAATATCTCTTTCTTCACTTTTCTCAACATCTCTTTCAACTTTTATTGTAGGGTTTCTTATTTTAGGATTTTTAGAAATATCTCTTGCTTGTATTTTTCCTCTTTTTACTTTTTTCTGCCCTCTTTTTTTAGCCATATTCATAAATGTTAATTTTATTTTTTAAATCTATCTTTTGCCTTGTTTTTATTCTCTTTTTTGTTTTGTTTTTCTTGGTAAGACTTCTTAGTTTTTGCAAAGATTTTTTCTAAAAAGCTTTACTCCATCCCTTGTCCTGAGAAAGTTTGTCTTTTTTCTCCTGGCATTTCTCCTCCTAATTCAGTTGGCAATGCTGAAAAACTTGGTGAACCATAAGCTCTGAAATGGAAATCAGGAAGGAATTCTCCATAACCTTGGAAGTATGATCCATAAGATGCTCTTGCTTGATTCCAATATGGTTCTGACATGTAAGTGTATAATGGGCTTCCTAATGCTTCTAAAACATAAGGGTGTGGTGATGTTTTGAAATGCTGAACAAATCCACCTGCTTCAACAATATTTGGAACTTTTATTCCAGCTTTTTCTATTTCTGCTAATGCTTCTTTGAAAGGAACATTTCCCATTCCAGGAGGAAGATGTGCATCATCAAAACCAAAATTATCAGCTAAATGTGTTTTTTGAATATATGGTGCTGCTTTTTTGGTTTCTTCTACAACAAATTTTTCAGAAAAACCATACTTTCTCATCATATTAATATGTCCTAAATCCCATGTTAATCCAATTAATCTTTCAGATGCTACTTTTGCAGATTCGGGTGAAACCCCTTTTTTCTGTGCAATTTCAACAAATCTTTTTCTTGCTTCTTGAACAACTGCAGCTGATTCTTCACCAGTTGACATAGCAGAATCAGGATAATTTTCCAATGCTAATGTTGGTGCATTATTTCCAAATTTTTTCCATGCAGAAAAAGCAGCATTTGCAGCTGTTTCAGCAATTTTATTTTTTGCAAAATCATCTGCTGGCTGCCATTTTTCAGGTGCTGGCAATTGTGCCATTGTATTTCTTAATCCATTAAGAGTTTGATCTGATTGAAGTGCTTCATGTGCTCTTCTATATTCCTCACCATCTCCTGTTCTTCTTGCATCTGAAATTCTTTTTGTTATTGGTGTAATTTCTTTTTCTGTATATTTTTCTAATACTTCTTTTGCATCTTTATTACCATATTTCATAAAATCATTGTACATTTCTCTTAATTTCATGTATTCTCTTTCATTTGTTTCTCTTAATGGTGCTTCAACTCTTTGCAATTCACTATAGGTTTGTATTACTTTTTCTTCTTCTCGATTTAATTGTTCTCTATTGTGATACTTTCTTAATGTTCTTTGAAAATCTTCTTTTGGTACTTGAGCAATTTTTTCTTTTAGCATTCCATATTGTTCAGCAGGAATCATTGATGCAAGTCTTGCTTTTTGTTCTTGCAAAACAGCAAGTTCAAAATTATCATTTGACCATTGTGTTTGATTAATCATATCAATTCTTCTTTTTGGATCAAAAACCATTCTTCCCTCAGGCCAAACTCTTTCTTCAAATCTTATTCCCTGCATTTGTCCAGTTTCAGGATCAACAGCATACATAAAATCCCTGACTTTACCAGATTCAATTTCTCTTTTTACTTCTTCTCTTGTATCTGGAAATTTTTCAAGAAGCTCTTTTCTTTCTTTTTCATCTAAGTATCTCCATCTTTGTATTGGGACACCACCATGAAATGTTACTGGGATTTTTCCTTTAGGATTTATTTGATATGCTTTTTCTAAAGTATCAATAATTTGTTTTTCAGCTCTTACCCTTTGTTGCTCTTGCCATCCTTGTTCTGTGAATCCAGCCATATCAATTCCAGCAATTGGACCATGAACAGTAACATCAGTTCCAGTAAGTTCAGCTAATCTTCCAATTTCTTTAAAATGCTGTTTTGGAATTCCTTCAAAAACTTGTGGTTGTATTGCACCAATTTCAACAACCTTCATTCCTGTATTAAGTAATCTTGTAGCTTGTCTTATCTGATCTGCTGTTTGAGGACTTGTTGGAGCACCAAGTTGTGCTGCAGGAACTCTATAACCTGTAAAGTATTCCCCAAAATCAGGTTCAAAAGGAGTATAATTGCCTATGTAAAAATTCTCATAAGCCCCTTTTTCAACATATTCATCTACCATTATCTTTAGAGTGTTTTTTAATTTTTAAATTTAACTTAACAAGTTTTATAAATTTTTAAGACCATAAATTATAGGGGTAAAACAAATGGATGATCTTGAAAAGAAGCTTCGGACACGCAAACAGCAAGCACGAGATCATCGGATAGGTGAAAAAGCTAAGGAAATTGCTATTGTATTAGGTGAGAGTGAGGTATCAGATTGGTGTGAGGTTAAAGGTTATGAGTATTGGGGTGCTTTACGTATTCGGCTTTCTTATTGTTACTTTCCTAAACGAATAGGAGTAACAATTACTACTAATTATCCAGGAGGCGGGGGAGAGGTTTTTGATGCTTATTATCCCCATATTTTATTTTATTATCCCCATTGGTTGGCCTTTAAAAAATCTTCATGGGATATCCACTGTTATAAACCAGGTCCTTGGGAAGAAAAACTTGATGAGCTTTATCTTAAGGCCTTAGAAAAAGAGCGATACGAAAAATCCCGTCCCAAAATCTCAGAAAGAGAAAGAAAACGTCGAGAACGAGCCGAAAGGTTTGGTCTTTAATCGCCAATCTTATAATCAATAACTTTTATAAAGCATATTCCTTATTTATTAAAATGGCAACAAGAAAGCTTTTTGTATTAATTATTTTATTTTTATTACTTCCAGGAATTTTAGCACAAGTACAAACACAAATTAATGTTGATGTAAAAAAAGCAGGTACAACTCCTGATTCTGGGTTTTATTTTTTTGATGTTGTTTATGATAGCATGAGACTTGCATTTGCTTTTACAGCTGAAAATAGAGCAAGAATAGGATTAGATGTTGCAGATGAAAGATTAG
>JAHJTU010000066.1 GCA_018829485.1 Nanobdellota archaeon
AGGTTAAGGAACAGAGAAAGAAAAATGAAAGATAATACACCTTTAGAAGATATTCTGCAAGAGAAAGATATGGATATAGAATCTTCTTTATTTTTTGTATTTGCAGATGATGAAACACCCCAGCTTGATTCTAAAAAGGGCCTTATTAAGGATTACGAGGAAAAATTATTGGAAGAATTAAATTCCACAATTGGTTCAAAAGCATTAACATTCCCTAAAATTAATGAAATGTATTTTAATGGTTTTTTAAATATTCAGGGTGCATATGATTTTATAAGTGGATTGCCTGAAAATACCAAGGTTGTTGTTTTAACTGATGAGAGATTTAGTGATGACCCAACTATTGGAAAAGACAAAAATGGACATAATCTGATTTACAATCTTTTAGGATATGAATTGCTTGATAATGAAACCAAAAAATCAGAAAAGCATGAATCCCAATTAAATAAGATTGTTTCAATGACAATTACAAGTGCATTTATGAGAGACCATTATGAGGAAATATTAAGATTGCAAAGGCCTGATGTTGAAAAAGGAAAGATAAATGTTAATTTTGTAACTAAAGAAGAATTTGCAAAGATAGATTTGGAATATGAATTGCTTAACAGGATTGTTGTAAAACCAATAATAAGCCAAGCAAAAGATAAAACAATCTTTTCTGAAAGAATTAAGTATAAGGAATTATCACACCTTTTTGAAAACCAAAAAGAATTGCTATTAGAGGTTTTCTTTGACACTTTATTTTTGAAAGACCACAAAGTAACACCATTTCATGTTTATAGAGTGTCAAAATCAGCAGAGAAAATAGCAGGATTAATGGATTATGATGAAGATATGAAAGAGAAAATAAAATGGGCTGGTTATTTACATGATATAGGAAAGCTTGCAGTTCATGATGACCTGCTTAAATCTAAAGACACTTATAATATTGGACAAAGAATTGAGATGCTTGAGCATGGAATGTATTCTATGTTTATTCTTGATTCAATGAAGCAGATAATTACTGATAAGAATTTTGAGAAATGGTTTGATGAAGTTATAGAAATTGCATACAGCCATCATGAAAAGAGAACAGGAGATGGTTATCCAAGAGGCATTTCAGATGAATTAACAGATGAGATGGAGATTCTGATATGCGCTGATATTTATGATGCAAGAAGGCAGGAGAGAGATTATAAAAATGCAGAATCACATAGAGATGTTATTAAAGGATTGTATGAATTAGCTGAAAAAAAAGAGATAAGCTCAAAAGTTATTGATAAGATGAACACTGATGAGTTTGAGAAAGCTTATGCTAGAATTACTGAAGATGCTGAAAATAAAAGAGTGCAGTATGAAAAACCATTAAAAGAAGCCAAAGAAAGATTGCTGAAAATTCCATTATATCAAAATTTAATGAGTGCTTTAGAAGGAGTATAAAATGAAATTAGAAACTATTGTTGAAACAGCATTAGAAGATAAGGAAGTAAAGAATTTATTTAATATCAAATATTTTACTCATGAGAATGAATTACACAGGTTTGTCAGGGAATTAAGGGAGCATGGTGTTTCAGAGGAATTAAATCCATACATTGATAATATGCTTGATATTCCTTTTTTTACTGATGACATTCATGGAAATTATCAAGTATTAAGAAAAGCAATTGAAAGAACAGTACAAGATGTTGTTCCAGAACAAGCACAAGAGTTTGTTTCAGTATTTGACGAGAAATTCAGCAATTTCCTACAGAAATACAACCAAAAAATTAAGGAAGCAGATGAATTAGGAAGAAAGCTTATTTCAAAAGTTACAACAGAATTTGACCCAAGAGGAAATATTGAGCCATACTTAAAAAATATGTATAACGAAATAAGCACAACAGTTAAAGGATTTCTTGGAGCTAAAAATCTGGCTATTAACTTAAGAAAAGATTCTCCTTTCTTAAAAAGAGAAAAAATACAACAATTAGGAAAAATAAATCCTGATGGAGATGTATTCAAAACTGTATTTTTAGATTACGACAGAACAAAAATACAAGATGATGAAAAAGCAAATAAAGATTTGGATAGAATAGAAGAAGCTGTTAAAAAAAGTTTAACTCTTGCAGAGACAAATAGAGATCTTAAATTTAAACCACTAAAAGAAAACAATACTCTTTTCTTTTATTCTGGAAAAGACTATCCTTATATTATTGAAAGAGATAGAAATGATTCTGGAAGAGAATTAGGAATTATGGATTCTATTGAAGAACATGTAGCTGATTTTGCATCTGCAGATGTTGTAAGAAAACTTTATTCTTCTGTAAGTGATTATTACTTTGGGATACAAATACCAATTATTACAGATGATGGAATAAGAATAGGGAATATTGAAGTTGATGCTTTAGATGTTGATTTACCTAAATTAATCCTAGGTGATTCTTTAATAAAACAAGCATGTAAAAAATATACTAATTACAAAAATGAAGAAAGACCAGTAATAAGAAAAGGAACAGTTGAATTATTGAAAAAACCAGAAAATCAAGATAGAAAAGATTTAATTGAAAAAGCATATGGACAAGAAGCATCAGATGACCCATATGAAAGATTAAGTGTTCATGGAAGTGCTTTATTAACAAGAACAGAATGGAATCAGATTCTTCTTGATGCAGGATTAAAAAATCCATTTAGAAGCAAGTTAATTGAATCAGATGGCATTTTAAAATATGAAATTGGTAAATTAGAAAAACAAGTTTATGATGAATTCTTTTTTATGGAAAACAGGCCAGTAAGAGCTTATAATATAAAAGCAGCTCAACATTTAGCTGATTTAATTGCACCAGCATTAACAATTACATCAAAATATTATGAAGTAAGACAGGCTGCTTCTGAAGATTTGGTAACAACAATAGAAACCAAAACACAAAAATTCTATGAAACAATTGCACATAGATTGGGAAATCAGATAACTGCAATAAAGGGTGGAATAATAAATAGAATGAAAAGACAGGGTGATAAGTTATTTCCTGAAATTAGAAATGTTATGCCATTAATGAATGAAGCCTCTGATTATGCTGATGAATTATTTAATGTTGTTAAAACAAAAAATCTTGATGAAGAAGATTTGAAGAAATATTCTGACAAACTTGATGAAATTAAAAACAAAATAGAAAAAGCATATAATTCAATTGAAAAACCAGCATCTTTGCTTGAAGAATTAATTTTAGAGGCAATAAATGGATTTGAAGCAATGCAAAGAACTTTGAAATTATTTGAGCCAAAAGGATATTCAACAAGAAAGATTTATGAAACATTAGAAGAGCATATCAAAGATGACCATTATCTTGGTGTTTCAGGAATAGAAACAAAAGGCAATAGAAGCGAAATTGAAGTAACTACAAAATATAATCTTTTGGATGAAGTTTACAATATTATTCTGGAAAATTCAAGAGAAGCAATTATTGAAAAAAGAAAACAAGAAAGCAGTTATAATGGGGTAATTGAATATGGTGTTAATGAATTTGACAAAGAGCATGTTAAGTTATATTTTCAGGATAATGGAACAGGAATTCCTAAAGAATTAGATGTTTTTGATGGTGGAACAACAAAGAAATCAGGACATGGAATTGGGTTAAGTTTAGCAAGATATTTGGTAAGTGAGTTAGATGGGAAAATTGATATTGGAAACAGGAAAGATTATCAGGGAACAATTGTTGAAATTATATTGCCAAAAAAACCAACTTATGATGTTTTTGATGGAAGATTTACAAGAATAGACAAAGTATTTAGTAATTAGTATTTTATTTCTTTTATTGGTTCTCCAGTACCACCAGTATGAAAACTCATAACCCCAATCTTATTACTTTCATATAGTTTTTTTCCTGTTGTTGCCTCTACCCATATTGTTGTTTCATATGGTATTGGAATTCCCAAAAATGGTTTGTATGTAATTCCCTTTATGCTGTATGTTGGTGTTGGAATTCCTTCAACTGTTGTTAGTTCTATTTTATCTACTGCAATTGCCAAATCTCTTACAACTGCACTTGGTCCTTTTTGTATTGGTTGAGTTCCTATATACATTCTATTTCCAAGAATAGTTATTTTTTCTGTAGAATATGAAATAAGTCCAGCATCATTTATTATTACTTCTTTATTTTGTTTATTTGTTTCTATTGTAACAAGTTTTTTTCCACCATCAACATCACCAATATTTGCTATTATTTCTGATTGTTTATTTGGTACTGCAACTTTATTATTAACTATGATTTTATCAGGAGTTATGTCTATTTTTGTTTTTGGATTAATTTCTTGTGTGTCTAATATTTCATCATTAAGAACTTTTGTTACAACATTCTCAATTTCTATTTGCTCATCTTTTGTTGCTGATGCCCGTGTTATAATTTCTTTTACTGGAGCAGGAATTGTTCTTGTTGGCTCGCCTTCATCACCACCAGAAAAAGCTGTTTCAGATGGTATTTCTACTGGTTGTATTGCTGGCTGTGTTGTTGTTATTGCAGTTGGTTCTGTTATTGTTCTCCCAACCAAACTCCACCAACCAAATGAAATGAGAATTATAGCTAATGCGAATACGAGAATATAAATCCAGGTTTCCTTAGTTCTTCTTACTTCATGTTCTGGAATACCTGTTCTTGTTTCAGATGTTCTTATTCTGGCTCTTGTTGTTCTTATTGCTCTTCTTGCCATTTGCCTCTCTTTTTTATGTGTTTTTAGAGGGAAAAAAGGTATTTAAAGTTTTCTGATATGGGGAATAAAACCAAAAGACTTATATAATTGCACTCTTTATTATATAAATGGGATTAAATTCTTTAGAAGAAAGAACAATTGGGGGCAATATAGATTCTAGAATAGAGAGAACAGATGAATATAAGTTAACTTCTGCAGAAAAACAATTGTTAGATAAGTATATTGATTTAAGTGATACTTCTAATTATAGTTGTGATGAATGTGGAACCTGCAATAGTTGTGGTTCTGGAGATTGTGCTTCTTGTTGTTCTGGACCAGGCGATTAAAAATTTTATTTTCGTAATAGTAATATAAAATGCCTAAAAGGAAATTTTTTATACAATGGGATTCTACAAACGATTGTAATCTTAACTGTTTACATTGTTATCATAATAGAGAAAGAGAAGATGAAGAAAAACATGTTCAAAAAGAAGAAACTTTATTAAGTTTTGATGAAGTAAAAAGTATGATCGATGATTTACATCTTACAACAAAAAGATGGGATTTTCTTCCAAGATTTCAAATTTCTGGTGGAGAACCAATGTTAAGAAAAGATTTAATGGAAATTCTCGAATATACACAAAGCCTTGATATGGAAACAAGACTTCTTACAAATGGTACATTGATAACAAAAGAAAAAGCAAATGAATTGTATGCGAAGGGTGTGAAAAGATTACAAATTTCTCTTGATGGATCAAAAAATATTCATAATAAGATTAGAGGAAGATATTACGCTTATGATAAGGCTCTTGATGGGATAAGAAATTCCACAGATGCTGGAATCTTGGTTAATGTATCCATGACAATTATGCAATCAAATAAGCGAGATTTAGAAGGGGTTATCAAGAGTTCAATTAATTCTGGAGCAAAAATAGTTGGTTTTCAGTCTTATGTACCAGATCAAAATTTGGGGTTAAATGATTCTGAATTTGTTGATGCATCAGATACGTATAATCTTTATCAAGAAATAAGAGAATTAAGGAAAAGAAATCAAGATCAAATAAAGGTATTAGAAACAGAAGTTTTATGGCAGATTATGCAATGGGATACAAAAATTAAGAGAAATTCTAGAGACACAGAAAGATTTCTTAGTGGATGTGGTGCTGGTTTTTCTGGTTTTTCTGTATTGTCTGACGGAACTGTATTTCCTTGTAGAAGATTACCCATACCTATTGGTCATATAAATGATGGTATTTCAAAAATAATGATTGAAAGCAAAGTTCTTCAGAATCTTAGAAATTTTAATAAGATAAAAAATAATGGGTGTTGTGACGATGTTTATTATTGTCGTGGTTGTAGAGCAATAGCATATGCAGTTACAGGAGATTATATGTCTAAAGACCCAATGTGTTTTAAGCACCTTGTCAAAGAACAAGAAAAAGAACCAAGAGTTATTAGAAGATGATAAAAACAAATGAATTTATTGAAAGTTATTCAAAAATTTTAGAAAGTAAATCAATTAAAACAGTATTAGATCTTGGATGTGGAAAAGGTAGAATTTCTTTAAGATTTGCCAGAAAAGGTATAAAAGTAGATGGGGTTGATATAAAAGATAATAATATATCCACTGAAAATTTTACATTTATTCAAAAAGATTTTGAGGATTTTGAAATTGCAAAGAAGTATGACTTAATAATTGCTTCTTTTATTTTACATTTTATGAAAAAGGAAATGGCAGTTGAATTGATTAGTAAAATGAAAGAAAACACACAAAATAAAGGATTTAATTTTTTGATTTGCATGACTAATTTAGATAATTCTTTTAAAAGAAATCCAGAAAATTTTTATCCAGATATAGATTTATTAAAAAAACTTTATTCTGACTGGAAATTAATTAAGTATAATCAAGATTTTACAGAATTAGAAGAGCATGATAATTTAAAATCACATAATCACAATGTTATCTTTTTCTTAGCAGAAAAGAGATAGTTTTGGCTGATTTTTAAATTTTTCTGATAAGGGGGGGGTGAGAAAAAATAAACCTTTAAATATAACTAATATTTAAATTATTAAAATGAAAAATGAATGTATATTTTGTAAGATTGTGAAAGGAGAGATTCCCTGTCACAAGATTTGGGAAGATGAAAAACATTTAGCCTTTTTATCTATATTTCCAAATACAGATGGTTTTTCAGTTGTAATTACTAAAGAACATTTCCCAAGTTATGCTTTTGATTTACCTGATCATATCTTATCAGATTTGGTTATCGCTTCCAAAAAAGTAGCAAAATTAATAGATTCTAAGTTAGAAGATGTTGGAAGAACTGGAATGATTTTGGAAGGTTTTGGAGTAGATCATGTTCACACAAAATTATTCCCTATGCATGGTACTGCTAACGTTAAGAAATGGAAAGAAATTAAATCTAATGTTGATAAATTCTTTAAAAAATATGAAGGATATATCTCTTCTCATGACTATAAAAGAGAAAATGATGAGAAACTAAAAAAAACTGCTGCAAAAATAAGAGACTAATTATTCTTTTTCAGCAAAAAAATCAAAAAAATGGCATCTTGATAGAAAACTTTAAATCTGAAATATTTCTACTTTTTTATTCTTTCTTTAATAAACTTATTGCACCTTGAAATAATATTATTAAACACATTCAATAAAATTCTTATATTAACTCTTAACTTTCCATCAACAAATTTCTCAATTTTTGTAAAGTAATTTTTGTAGTAATTAACAGTTATCCTTAAATTAGTAACTCTATTTTTACTGGATTCTTCTTTAGATTGATTAAGAAAAATATCAAATTCTAAAATAACCTTATCAATCTCATCATAACACCCAATTAAAACATTTATCCTTTCTTCGATTTCTTTCTTTTTTCTATACTCTTTTGTATTATTAAGTTCAGAATAAAGGTCCTCTATAAAAGAATAAAAATGTGGTTTAATAACTTTCAATACATTCACCACCATTTTAACATTTTTTCTTAAACTAATAATCAAACTTAGTGGATCATTTATTTTTTCCTTTCCTTCATTAGATGCTTTATACCATATATTTAATAATTCATTATAGTCTATTCTTCCTTTTCTACTATTCAAACTTATTAATGGTCTTTTAACACTATTTTCATAGAGCCTTATGAAATCATATATACTCAACTTTAATAAATCAAATATTGATATGTTATGATTTTTATCTAAAATAACAAAAGTTAAATAGGCACCTAAATTTTTTGGAAGAAAATATATGAAATCTTTTATTTCTTCATCTGATATACCATCAAAGTTATTTTCTAAAATATTATCAATGAATTTGTTATATATTTTTAGTAGAATATCTAACTCTATTTTTGCTTTTCTATAAAATTCAGAACGAGTGTAAAAATTAAAACTTATCTCTCCATTTAAAAAAGCTTTAGAATATTGTGCAATTCCCTCCACATATAAGTTTTCAAGAAATTCACTTAGATAAATTCTAATATCTTTAGTTCTTGTGTGGACATCTTCCATTAAAGATGAAGTTCTTAATTTTGAAGGATGTTCGAGGCTGTATCTTTGAATAGCCTTATTATAAAATTGTAAAATGTGAATAAATTCCTCAATTAGAGTTTTATTTAGGGAATTAAGCTTCTCTTTTGTTGTTGGAGTGTAATAATTAATGTTTATATGAATTTTATTTTCTCCTTTAATTATATCTAATGGTCTAATGAATCCCATAGTTCTTCTTAATTCACTTGGTCTCCCTTCCATAATCCCAGGGTTTTTACCATACTCCAAAATAACAGAGAGATGTGGTAATCTATGAAATAAATTATTTGATTTCCAAACATTTTTTATGAATGTTATAATGCTTCTTTCTACACCAACATTATCTTGAATAATCAATTCTCTTCCATCTGTAACAAATCTTAACTCTTTTACCATTAGATAAATACTTGAAAATTATTTATAAAACTTCTTAATGATTTTATATAATCAGAAAAGTTTATATTCTAATTTTTCTAAATTGATTTTATGGAAGTGACTATCTTGGGTTCTGGAGGTATTGAATCTGTACCAAAACCATGTTGTACTTGCAAAAGATGTAAAGAATCAACTAAAAAGAAAGGAAAATTTTTCAGAACAGGCCCATCATTATTCATTAATTCTGCAAATGTTTTGATTGACACTCCAGAAGAAATTCGAATACAGCTTATTAGAGAAAAAATCTCTAAAGTTGATGCTATCTTTTATACTCATTGGCACCCAGACCACACAATGGGAATTAGAATAATTGAACAAATAAATAAAGATTGTCATACTGATAAACCAAAAAACAAACCTATCGATGTTTATATTTCTAAAGATCAATTTAATTTATTAGATAAATTTTTAATTAGAAAAGAGCTATTTGACCTTTATGAAAGTCAAAAATTAATGAAAAAACATTTTTTAAAAGATTCTGAATCTGTAAAATTTGGGAAAATTGAAATTGAAGCTATCAAATTTCCAAAATCAAGCGCATATTACTATTTAATTAAAGAAGGAAACAAAAAAATAATTTACATGCCTTGTGAGATCGAAAAAATCAAAGAATTGAACAAATTAAAGAATGCTGATTATTTAATTGTACATTTTAGCTGGTTTCAAGAAAAGGGAATTTGTGTTGAATTTCCTTGGAGATTTTCAGAGGTTCCGGTCGAGAGAATACTTGAATTTGTAAATAACCTGTCAATAAAAAATGTTATCTTTATTCATATTGATGAGTGCCATGATAAAACATACGATGAACTTAAAAACCAAGAAAAAAAGTACAAAAAGTTTAATGTTAAATTTGCCTTTGATGGAATGAAGATTTATTTATAAGTACCTTTACCTTATTTTATTAGGTTAAGAAAAAAATGACAAACCAAAAAGAATTGATTTATGAAGTAAAAATGCAAGAAGATGGAACTTACTTAGCTGTTGCTAACTATAAAGGTTCTTATAAAAATAAACCAATTAGTGCAACAATACCTATAGATGCTAGAACATATAAAGAATTAAAACAGAGAGTTAAAGATATTACATTAGATTTTCTTTCAGATGGTTTTGGAGAAAAAATAGGACTTTACAATCCAAAAATAAGATTGCATTTACAAGAAAAATTAATAGATTATGGAAATAAAGAAAGTATTCTAATAGCAGGAAATCCTGAAGGAGCAGGTTACAGGGCAATAAGCAATTCTAAGCTAAATCTTGATATTTACAATGAAGATTTAGAGATATTAAGAGGAGAATTATTAAAAAGAGTAAAAGAAAGTGCAAGTGATAGAAATGTAGAATTCAGATTGGAAGAAGTTCTTGATTAGTTTTGTTTTTCTTATTAGTTAAAGGTTTTGGAGAAGGTGAGAAAGCGAGAAAGTTTATAAGATGTAATGAATTAATTCAGAACATGCCTAAGGAGAAAGAGAGCCTGGAAGAGAGGATTAGAAAACTTGAAAAGAGTATTAAAATCCCTTCTAGAATCTCACTTGATGAATTTATTTCTAGGGTTAAAAGAGTTATAAGGAAATTTGATCCTGATTTTGAAGAAAGAGAAGCCAAACATAGTAAAGGTAAAATTATAACTTTTTTAGGTGTAGATAAGAAACCCCATAAAATTGTAATTTGTGAAGGAAAATTTAGTAAAAATGAAGCTTCACCGGGTGTTTCAAAAGAAACAATAGAAGAATTATCAGATGGACTAAATATTCCAGAAAATTATCTAGAACTTTATACAATGGGTCATGGAAAAGTTTATAAAAGAATAAAGAAAGAAATAGAAGGGGAATATGGAATATAACAAGATATATATAAGTCCATTTATATTTATTTGATAAGGTTAAGTTGAAAATGAAAGAACTAAATTTTAGAGTATTGAGAGAAAACGGCCTTTATTCGGCTTCTGTTAGATACAAATCTAAAAGTGGAAGTGGTGTAGTAACAGTTATAGGAGCTAAAACATATGAAGAGTTAAAACAGAAAGTTAAAGATGCTACATTAGATTTTCTTTCAGATGGTTTTGGAGAAAAAATAGGTCTAGTTAATCCAAAAATAAGATTACAGTTACAAGAAAAATTAATGGATTATGGAAATAAAGAAAGAATCCTAATAGCAGGAAATCCCGAAGGAGCAGGTTATAGAGCAATAAGCAATTCTAGATTAAATCTTGATATTTACAATGATGATTTTGAGCTTTTAAGAGAAAATTTAGTTGAAGAATTACAAAAAAGAAGATATCAAGACAAGAATGTTGAATTCAGATTAGAAGAAGTTCTTGATTAAAGGTTTTGGAGATGTGAGAAAGATTTTATAAGTTAAATCATCTTAAACAGATATGCCCAAAAAGGAAAAGAGTTTGGAAGAGATTGCAGAAAGTGTAGAAAAAGCTGTAATCATGCCTAGTTATCCAGATTTAGAAGAAACAACTAAACGTTTTTTAAATATCGCCAAAGTATATGATCCAGAAGCAGAAGTAAAATATATTGGAGGACACAGTAAAAGAAGAATCATTGAGTTTGAAATAGATAACCATACTTATACAATCGATCTGTGTGAAAGTCAAAAAGAGAAAAATAAGGTTTCTCCAGGTCTTTTCAATAAAGCTTCAAATCGTTTTGCTGCAGTTACTCATAGAGACGTAGATATGCTAAGGTTATATTTACAAATACCTGGTTCAAAAGTTACAAAAAGATATTTAAAGAGATACCCCATGGAAGGAATTAAAAAGCAAAATTTATAAGTATCAAAGATGTAAATGTATCTATGTGAAAAATGATTAAAGAATTGATATTTAATGTTGAGAAGCAAGAAGATGGAACTTACTTAGCTTCATGCGAACATAATAATGGGATAATGCTAGCTGAAAGCCTAGATTATAGATCATTACAGAAAGAAGTTGCAAAAACAGTAAAAGATTATATATTTCATGGCTATGGTAAAAAATTTGGATGGCCAGAAAATCCCAAGATAAGATTAATTTACTCTGAATTATTCTCTAATAACCATGATTCAGAAAACATCCTTATAACAGGAAATCCAGAAGGACAAGGATACAGGGCAGTAAGCAATTCTAATTTAAATCTTAACATGTACAATGAAGATTTTGATGTTTTGAGAGAGAATTTGATTGAAGAATTGCAAAAAAGAGAATGCAAAAAGAATGTTGAATTCAGATTAGAGGAAGTTCTTGATTAATTCTGTTTTGTTTTCTTTTTTACATTTTAGAAAAAAGTTTAAAAGTTAAGAATGCTATATATGTGAT
>JAHJTU010000009.1 GCA_018829485.1 Nanobdellota archaeon
AACAGCAAAAAAGAAGACTAAAAAGAGGTAAAAAAACAAGAAAATGTTTCCATATGTATTAGCAGGAATTCTTGGAGGAATAGGTGGATTAACAAGAGGTGTTGTTGGATTGCTAAAGGCATTGTCATTAAGAAGAAGAATAATCTGGAGTTATTGGCTTATAACAGTAGTAATCTCAGTAATAATAGGAGTATTTACAGGACTTATCTTTGATTATGATCCAAGATTAAGCTTATTAGCAGGTTATGCTGGCACTGATATCTTAGAAGGCTTATACAAGAGCTTCAAAACACAAAAAGTGTATATAACAACAGCAAAAACCTAAACCAAGAGCTAAGAAATAATCCTAAAACCTAGCTAAGAATAAGCTGAAATCCAAAAAAACCAAGAAAACAATAACTTTATAAACATAAATATAGTAAAATTTCTAACAAAATTTAAAATAAAATTAGATAAATCAGATAGAAAAAAAGTATTTGATTTCTAAATAGGAGATATATATGAGAAGAAAAGAACAAGAAGTTTCTTCAGAAGACGAATTAGAAAACAATGACGAAGATGAACAGAAAGAAGACGAAGACGAAGAAGAAAAACAAGAAAGACAACCAGCAAGAGAACACAGAGAACGTGGAGAAGGCAGTGAAGACAGAGAAATGCATAAAATAAAGTGCAGTGAATGTGGAAAAATGGCAGAAGTTCCATTTAAGCCAGAAGGTGATAGGCCTGTTTACTGCAGAGATTGTTTTATGAAGAGAAGACAAAGTGGACCAAGAAGATTCGGCGGTGGCTCTGGTGGTGGAAGAAGATTCCCATCAGGCGGAAGAAGATACTAAACAAGAAACAAAAAGATATAAAATAATAAGATAAGAATAAGTATAAAATAAGAACATAAGATAAAACAAAACAAGCTAAGGATTTATTTCCTTTTTTTCTTTTTTTTGATTTTTTAAGATTTAAGCTTTTTCAGCTGCTTTAATTTTTTTTCCTTTTCTATTCCAAAAGTTTTTATTTCTTTCATTGTATATTCTATTAAAATATCATCTCTTTCTTGCAATGCTTGTTCTAATTTCCTTTTATGCAAACCTATGTTCTTTTCAAGGCTATCTATTCCTTTTTCCAAAGCTTTAGCTCTTTGTTTCTTTGTTCGTACCATTTTTTAAGAATATTCATAATTTTCTCAACATCTTTAAGCAATATTTTCTTTTGTCCAATTTTCATATCTTTTTTCTCTTTTAAATAAACCCCATAAAATTCTTCTAAAATATTCTTGCTTATCCCCTTATTAATTAATTCTTTTCTAAATTCCTTTAAACTAGTTGCTCTTCCTTTCAAGGAGTTTTTCAGAATAAAAAGGCCCCTTAATCTGAGAATTATGCTATAAATAACTCCCATTGATGTGAAATATTTAGATTCTTCACTTTTATCAATACTAATAAGAGAATCAATTGAATTTATTCCAAGTTTTGTAGTATACAAATAATCTTTGACTTCTTTATAACAAGGCTTGGCTTTTTGTTTTAATTCCTGAAGTAAAGATGCATTTAATATTGTTTTAGCTTCTAAAAGAGCAGCATAAAGAAAGATTTTTAGAAAACTTCTCTTATCCAGATTTTCAGAAGTTAATATAGAAATATGGAATCTTTTGCTTTCAATCTTTAGTTGCTCTTCTGCTACGATTAGAATATCAATATCTGAATCTGCCTTTTCCTCACCCCTAGCATAACTTCCTATTAAATAAACTCCTTTAATTTTATCAAGATAAGGTAAAATTAGTTTAATCAACTCTTGTTTCCAAGGGATTGTTTTTACAGAAATTTCTACTCTTTCTCCTATCCAATATTTTGGGACTATGACAGCAGCTCCTGTTCCAAATGCCCTAACTTGCTTGACTATCTTTTCTTGCCTTGTCTCATCTACCATATATATTTTATATATATGCATTATTTAAAGCTTTCCATAGTTAAGGATTTATTTCCTTTTTTTTATTAAGAATTAATTTCCAACACTTACTAAATCTTGTAATACCATGCCTTTTTGAATAATTGACTCATTAAGACGAATATTTATTTCATCAGCATAAAGTTCACCAATCCAAGCACGGACTGAATATTCTATCTCATCAAATTCTAGATTTAGTCTTAAATCATCTTGACTATTCTTTGATAACCTACTTTCTATTCCTTTTTTTACTGCAAACCTATGAACATTATTAAGAATCTCATCTGTATTTTGTGGCAGATAAGAACATAAGTCTTTTCTAAAAACAAATCCACTTAAATCTCTTGGTTTTTTTGGATCTCTTTTAACTAAATGATAACTAACACAACCATTATTATTTCTTATTTCTGCCTCATCATCTCCTTCTCCAAAAGTATAATGGTATTTAGTTCCATACTTCTCTTGAAAATGTTCTCTTAAATCCAATACAAAATCATTCTTTTCTTGTAATGCTGTTGCCATTTTATTAATCTCCACCAATTCTATTACAATAAAAACTATAATCTCCAAATTCTGAATCTTCAAATGACTTTATTAGCTTATCTTCGTCCTTGTCAATTCCATAAAGCTTACCTTCATAATAAAGAGCATATTTTCCTTTATGGTCCTGATTAATTAATTCCTCTTCTTTTTCCATAAACCCCCTAATACCTTTTTCAAGCACACCCCTATGTTCTGTGTTATGTATTTGAGATAATAAATCTTCTAATTCCTCTTTATTAATAAAATCTTTTAGTAAACCCTTTCTCCGTTTTAATTCTGGACTTGGCATATCATATCTTTTTAATGGTTCTTCCATCTTCCTTTAAAAACAGAAAAACAAATAAACCTTCCCAAAAGATTTATTATACAAAAACCATGCTTCCAAAATCTTATAAACCCAAAATCAGTATTATAAGTATGGTAAAAGTAAAAAAGAGGTCTGGAAAAGTAGAAGGCTATTCTAAGGCAAAGCTAATAAGAGCACTGAAAAAAGCAGGTGCAAAAGAAGCAGAAGCAAAAGAAATAGAAAAGAAAGTTCATGGCAAGATTAAGAGATCAAAAATAGCTTCAGTATTAACAATAAGAAAATATGCTTTGAAATTCCTTAGATCCAAAAATCCAGCAGCATACAAGAGATTCATAAAACATAGAAAGAAAAGAAGATAAAGGTTTTTTTAGTTTTTATTTTAAGTAATTTTATCCTTAATCTTAAAGAAAATCATATCTTATTTTTTAATTTTAAATAATTCCTTTTTGTAAATTCTATAACTTTTTCAGCGTATTCTTTATCAAGGATTGTCCCATAATACAACATGCCATTCCTAAAGTACCTTATTTGATTTACGAATTGAACTTCTTTTTCTTTAAATCCTAAATCCCTTAAATAAGAAACTTCTGCTTCATGTGCTCTAACTCCAGAAGAATTTAATCCTTTAAGAAGCATTTTAGCTCTCACTAATTCCATTAAAATATCATAGCATTTTTTGATATAGTCATTTGCATTGATATTATTAATTCCCATTTTTTCTATTAATTTTAACAAATATGTATAATTTTGTTCAGCTTCTTTAATTAAGAATTCTGCTCTTGATTTATTTGGGCTTTGTTTTTTTACAATTCCTTCTTTAATGAATTCCTCAAATTTCTTTATAGCTTTCATAATTCTACTCCCCCAATAAGTACAATTCCATTAAAAATATTTTCCCTAAGATTTTTATGAATTTCCTTGAAAGAAGGATAGAAGTTAATGAAAATGTTTCTTTCCAATATTTTTTCAAATTTTGTTAATTCAATATCTTTTTCTTTTCTCCCAATAATTGCAATATCAATATCTGATTTTATTGTATCTTCTCCTCTAGAATAACTCCCAAAAATAATAATTGTTGCTCCTGCAAGCTCTTTTTCCAAAAAATCAACAAATCCTAATTCATATATCTGCCTTAAATTTTCAATTCTTTTTAATTGCATTACTTTATAATTATCTCTATTTAATGTAATTGCCCATCTTTTTGATTCTTTATCTTGTTCTACTTTAATTAACTCAAGCTTTTCCAATTCTGGGATAGCTTTCATAACAGCTGGTGAACTTACTTTTAATAAGTGAGCAATTCCCCTTTGATTTAAGGACATTCCAGACTTTGCACATAATAATCTGAAAATTTCCTGTTGAAGTTGTGTTAACTCTTGTTTATATATATTTACCATAGTTAATCTATGTTAACTCAAGTTTATAAAGCTTTGGATAGTCAAGAACTTCTATTCTTCCTTACCTTCTCTTAATTCCTTTCATCCTTTTCCTCATCCATCCTAACACTCCCCCTTCTCATAACCAGCAATCTCAGCTTCTAAATCAGAATAATACCATAATAAAATAATTAACTAGAGTTTTTTTCTTTTTCAATAAGAGAGAAAAAGTGATTAGAACTTTTTTGATATATATTATCATGGTGGTCGAAATCAGCAAAATAAATTAATTCCTTTTTCCTGTCAAACCTAAAAACCAAAACAAAATGTCCTATTTGAACTCTTTTAAAATCCCTAAGATCATGCCTTAAGTTTTTATAATGCTCTGG
>JAHJTU010000067.1 GCA_018829485.1 Nanobdellota archaeon
AATAATTATAAGGAATATGTTTTCAGCAAATGAAACTCTTACTCCTAGTTGTCCTAATGCAACAATCAATACAAATACAACTGTAACCCACTGTATAATATCTGCAAACAATTGTGCTCCTGTTGCTTTCTTGTGTCTTACTAAATCAGCAGCATAATGTGCAACAATTAATCCAAATAAGAAGATTATTACTGCAATAAACAAGTTAGGTAACCAATTTGCTAATCTTACAAGTAAATCAGAAATTTCACCTAATTGCAATAACCTTGCTGCTGGTGCAAGAAATGCAACAAAGATCCACCATTTAGTTAATGTTCCTAGTATTACAGATAATGATGCTCCACCAATTGCTTTGTTTAATCTGCTCTTTGTTAACCATCTGTCAAATCCTGTTCTAAGTAATATCTCTTTTACCAAGTATCCTACAACTAAAGCAATAATATATCCAAAGATAATTATTATTGCTGCTGCTGCAATTCCTGGTAGGGCATTAACTAAAGAAGCCCACAATACTAATAAAGGGTCTATTACATTTACGATTGCCATTTCCTCTTTTATGAATTGGTAAGAGAAAAATTCTTTAAAAAGGTTTCTGTAAGACTATTTTGTTTTAAGCACCTTCAATACTTCTTCAACACATTCAACAAGTTCTGCTTAAAATTATCAATATCAGATACATTAATTGTAGCACCACAAGCAGCTTTATGCCCACCATGAGTTCCTTCTATGTCTTCCATAACTTTATCCAAAAATTCTCTTAAATCAATTTTAGTATCTCTAAAAGAAATATTTACTTTGCTTCCTGATAAGTATGAAACAACAATAAGTTTTTTTGGAAAATGATATTGCAATTCATTTGAAATCTCAGCTGAAATACTTAAATCACCAGAATATGAAAAAAACAAAACTCTTCCTGATTTTTCACCAACTTTCCTTGCTTTTTCAATAAGCTTTTCATATTTTCTGTCAATTCTCTCAAATCTTGAATAAATAAATTCAGCATCTTTTGTTTCCTTATTAAGCAAAATATTGGGATTATCTGCTTTTAGCATGAATTTCATCATTCTAACTACATTGCTTGTTCTATCTTTTAATGAGAAAGAAAGAATTTTCACAAGCTTGCCAAATTGACTTCCAAATAAAATTTTTGCAGGATCATTATGATATGTTAAAAGATTAGGATATTTTTCTGCAAATTCTTGTGCAAATTCTGGCAAATAATAATCTGCCAAACAACCAAGCATTGCAACCCATTCATCTTCTTTTTTCTTTGTTGCCTGATAACACCAATAAGAAACAGGTTCAGATGATGGTTTACTTGAATTTAAAGGATTAAAATAATTAATATCTTTAACAAATTCTTTATCTTGTGGTGCATGATGATCAATCCATATTAATGGCAAACCTAATTGTGAGCATGCTTCAAGAAATTCTGGTGCAACTAATGGTTTATCAAGAATAAAAACAGCATCAGCTTTTATTTCATTTAATTTTCTTATATAAACAGCACTTAAGTCAGGATAACTTTTAATTGCAATTCCTTTGCCTCTTCCTATAAACCTGGCTAAGAGCAAATAAGAGGATAAACCATCTACATCATTATCATAGAAAAAGATTGGATTCTGTGATTCTTCAAGAAAACCCCTAATTTTTACAAGTTCATCTTTTGAAAGCATCTACATTTACTTTACATGCTTTTATATGCTTTTCTGTATCTCCTTACCCCCCCTCAGAAGCAGCCCCCACAAATTCCATGAAAGACAGTTCACTTAAATGAATCAAAAGGTTTAAATATATGAACTCTATCCTAATAAAATGATACAAATGGTTCAATTATCTGAACTTTTAGGAAATAAGGCGTTAATCAAGTTGCTTGAATTTTTTATTGAGAATCCTTCAGATGAAACTTCATACACAGAAATTAAAAAAAGAGTAAAAATTGCAAAGGCAACCCTTACTAAATGGCTGAATTTCATGATTAAAAATGACTTTATTTCTTCTAAAATTATTGGAAGAAATAAGTTGTACAAGTTAAACAGAGAAAAGGTATTGATAAAACAATTAAAAATCTTAAATATAATAACAAAATTACTGCCATTAAGAAGAATTATTGAGAAAACAGGTTGTGAGATTTTTATTTATGGAAGTGCATCAAGGGGTGAAGATACAGAAAAAAGTGATATAGATGTCTTTATTTTAGGAAATGTTAAACCAAGAGAAGTTAGTGAAGAAATTAGAAAGATGGAGAAGAAATTAAATAAAGAAATAAAAGTTCAAATTTTTACAAACACTGAATGGGCAAATATGGAAAGAAAAGACAGGGCTTTTTATGAAAGAGTAGAGAAAGACAAAATAAAAATAGAATAAGGATAGAATAAATATAAGATGGATATAAATAAATGCTTGGAAGAAGGTTATTTAGTAAAGGAAAAAATTGATAAAAATCTGATAGATAAAGAGATTAGTGAAAGTAGGTATGATTATGAAAAAGCCCAGAAAGCTTTTGGAGAAAAAGACTATAAATGGACAATCATTAAAAGTTATTATTCAATGTTTCATTCTGCCAAAGCTATTTGTTTTAAATTTGGTTATAGAGAGAAAAGGCATATTGCTGTTTTAGTTGTATTAGAGGAATTAAACAAGCAAGGGAAATTAGAAATTAAATATATTAATGATTTTAAAGCAGCAATCTCAGCCAGAGAAAGTGCAGATTATAGATACAATTATACAAAAGAAAGAGCCTTTCAAATCTTAGAAATTTGTAAAGAATTTAATGAAAGACTAATAAAATTAATACAAAAAGCATAAAAAACAGAAAAAAGAATAAACTATTTCTAAACCCCCTCAGAACAAGCCCTTACAAACTCCATAAATACTGGAGATGGTTTTTCAAATCTTGATGTGAATTCTGCATGATATTGTGTTGCAAGGAAAAAAGGATGTTCTTGATTTTTTAATTCAAGTATTTCACCAAGTTTATATTTATCATCTGATGTGCCTGAAAATAACATTCCTGCATTTTCAAATCTTTTCTTGTACTTATTATTAAACTCATACCTATGCCTGTGCCTTTCAGCAATATTAACTTTCTTGTAAATTTTATGTGCAAGGCTTTTTTTTCTTATTTTGCATTCACAATCACCTAATCTCATTGTTCCTCCCAACTTATTCAAATCCTGTCCAGGCAACAAGTAAATAATTGGATTTTTTGTTTTGCTGAATTCTGTTGAATTTGCTTCTCTCATTCCTAATTTGTTTCTAGCAAATTCAATTGCAGCTAATTGAAAACCCAAACACAAGCCAAGAAATGGAATATTATTTTCTCTTGCATATTCTATTGCTTTTATCTTGCCTGCAATTCCTCTTGCACCAAAACCTCCAGGAACTAAGATTCCATCTAATTGCAAATTACTTAACAAAAATCCTTTTTCTATTTTTTCTGCATCAAGCCATTCTATATTAATATTAATTCCAAAATTATATTCACAATGCTTTAATGCCTGTTCAATACTTATGTAAGAATCTTCTAACTTAGAATATTTTCCAACAATTCCAATTGTAATATTTTTGTTTGCTTTAGATTTTTTTTCTATTGTTCTTCTCCACTCATGTAAATTTGCTTTTTTTTCCTGCATGCCAAACTCTTTCAAAAGAATTTTATCAAAATCCTGCTCATAAAATACTAATGGCATTCTATAAATCTCACCAATATAATGAAAAGAGAATATATTAGATTCTTTAACATTGCAAAATAATGAAAGTTTTTTTCTTGCTTCTTCATTTAAAGGTGTTTCACTTCTTGTCATTAAAATATTTGGCTGAATTCCCATTTCTCTTAATTTTTGAACAGAATGTTGTGCAATTTTAGTTTTTTGCTCTTTTAATGTGCTTTCAGGAATAAAAACAGCATGAATATATTTTACATTCTCATGAAATGCTAATTGTCTTGCAGCTTCTAAAAAAGGTGAACTTTCAATATCTCCTACTGTGCCTCCAATTTCAACAATACAGAAATCAGCATTTTCATCTTCAGCAACTTTTTTTATTTCATCCTGAATTTCATTTGTAATATGTGGAATAATCTGAACTGTCTTGCCTAAATACTTGCCTTGCCTTTCTTTTTGAATTACCTGCCAATATATTCTTCCTGTTGTAATATTATGCTCTTTGCCTAAATTTTTATTCAAAAATCTTTCATATACTCCTAAATCTTGATCTGACTCATAACCATCACTTGTGACAAAGACTTCTCCATGCTCAAAAGGACTCATAGTGCCTGCATCAACATTAACATAAGGATCTATTTTTATTATAGAAATATTATAACCCATGCTCTGGAGCAACTTAGCAGCAGATGAAGTAATTAATCCCTTGCCTAATCCAGACATGCCACCAGTAACAAAAATATATTTTGTTGATTTTAGTGTTTGTTTTGGATGTCTCAGTTGTCTTGTTTGACTTATCTTTCTTGTTCTTCTAGTATTTTTAGCTGCTTTAATCTTCTTAACTTTCCCAGATTTAGCCTTTTTAGCTCTCTTATATTTAGCCATACTTCCCCCTTTTATCTTAAATAAAAGAATCAGTAATATAAAAGGTTTATTGTTTTAGGGTATAGGTTAGAGGATAATGTTCTCTAAATTACTATATATAATGTCCTTTATATCCACTTTCTTTAAATCAAGATTATATGCTAATCCATGCTTGCTGCACTGGCTTATTGGATGAACAATATAAGCATCTGGCCTTTCAAATGCATCTTTTAATTCAAGTGCTCCAAGTTCTTGTGCAGCACATCTTGGATTAAAATCAGACTTAGAAAAAACATGAATCCTGAAAAATGGACCTGAAAATTCATCTGAATAATTTAAATGAACTAAAAATCTGTCATCATTAAAATTCTCTAATTTTGCAGTAACTTTTTCACCAACTTCCTTAATCTTTTCTCTGTTAATATCACCATAAAAATCATTATAAGCCATATCAAAATGATTTCCATCATTCATACCATAACTGAATAATTTTACTTCATCAAATTCTTTTGGAATTTTTCTTGGTAGAATATATTTTTTGATTATTCTTTCTTGTCTTTTTATGTTAAAATTAAAATCTGATTCTTGTTTTTGCTCTTGTGGTTTTTTTGGAAAAGGACCATCAATACTAGATGAAGTTAAAACATCTTCAGAAGGACCACAAACAGGAAAATCATGCAAAGTATGATAAGATTCATTTCTTAAAAAATACAAAACCTTATGTTTATCTTGTAAAAGTTCATCTTGTAAAAGTTCATCTTCTGTTGCAAAAAAAGTTCCATCATTATTTCCATCTAATTTTTCAGGATTAAGCTGGAATGTTGAATTAAATCTATCAGGATCAATAATCCTCTTTTCTTCTTCTTTTTGTTCTTGTGCATCCATGTTAAGTATTAGAGTTGTATTTTATTAATATTTATCTTACATAAAAAATATACAAGGAGTTGTACTATTAAT
>JAHJTU010000010.1 GCA_018829485.1 Nanobdellota archaeon
AGGCCAGTTCAAGGAACAGAGAAGGCTGGTGCTTCTAAATCCTTTACTGCTACAACAGAGGCTCCTGCTGCTCCTGGTGGAGCAGGTGGTGGAGGTGGCGGAGCTCCAATAACAGGAGCAGTAATCCCAAAAGTTAAGTATCTGTTTGATATTAACACTGAAATACTTAGTGATTATTTATTTGTTAAACCTGGTGGAAAAATTATGGCAAAAATAACTCTTTATAACTTTGGAACAGAAGAAGTTAAAGATGCTAAATTAACCAATTATATTAAAAACTCAGAAGGAGAAATTATTTTAGAAGGAATAGAGACAATTTCAGTTTATATAAAATCGCAGGTTATTAAACAATTTATTATTCCTATAAATTCTTCTACAGGAATTTATAGTTTCCATGCAGATGTTGAATATAATAATAAAAAAGCCATGAGCGAGGCAGAGTTTGAAGTTATTGGAGAAGAAAAAGCAATATTACCAAAGAAAGAACCATTCAAATTTAAACTATCATACTTGTGGATATTGCTAGTAAGTATTGTAATTATCATAATCTTATACAGAATATACATGGTAATTAAAGGAATAAGAGAAAGAAAAGATAGAATGGTTGTAATAAAAGACATTAAAGTCTTGCTTTCAGAAAAGAAATAAGAAAAATTTAAAAGGAGAAAGGCACATTATATAGAATGATATTAGGGATTTTATCTGGAAAAGGAGGTGTTGGAAAAACCACAGTTGTATCTAATTTAGCAACAGTATTATCAAAAGCATTAGGAAAAAGCGTTATAATAGTAGATTCAAGCATTACAACAACTTCCTTATCTCATATTTGTTTACATTTTGGATTAAATGAAAATCTAAAAGAAACAGTCAGAGGTTACTTAGATAGCAAAACTCCATTAAGAAATGTTGTTTATACTCATTCTCCAAGTGGTGTAAAAGTAATTCCAGCACCATTAGTTTTATACAAACAAGTTACTCCTGCTGGTTTTAAGAAATTCATGAAATGGCTTTCATATAGAGGATTAAGAAAACTTACACAAAAATTAGAAAAAGAATATGATTATGTTCTTGTTGATTGCCCACCAGGAATTGGAGCAGAAACAGTTTATGCTATTGACGCAATTGATGAAGCAATTGTTGTTACAACTCCTGAAATACCAGATGTAAGTGATGCATTAAGAACCATAAATTATCTTAAAAGTTCAAACAAGAAAATCCATGGAGTAATTATTAATAAAATAAGGAACAAAAAGTATGAATTAAGTATAAATGAACTTAAGGAAACATTTGATGCACCAATTATGTCTACCATAGGCTATGATGATAATGTTCCAGAAGCAATATCAAAAGGAATGCCATCTTATTTGCATAATAAAAATAGCAAGGTGTCAAAAGAATTTACAAGATTAGTTGGAAATTTAACAGGAGAGGAAATAAATATTGGATGGTGGGAAGTAATGAGGAATTTTTTCAGATTTAGATAATTAAAAAAATCCATAGATAAATTAATAATTCTTTCTAACTTATTAGTAAAATAAACTAAAGAGAAAAATGCGGGCAGAAAAATAGGTAAGAAAGTTAAATTTATAAAGAAATTATATTTTTATAGAATATGGTTAAAGAATTTACAATAATAATTGAAAAAGATGAGCATGGATGGCTAGTTTCTGAAGTAATCGAACTTCCTGGCTGCCATACACAAGCTAAAAATATGGGGGAACTTATTTCTAGAACAAAAGAAGCAATTGAAGCTTATATTGGAAAAGAAAAAGTGGAGTTCAAAGAAAGATTTGTAGGAATACAAAAGATAGAGGTAGCCTAAATGGCAAAACTTCCAAAATTAAATGGAAAAGAATTATCTAAGATTGTAGAAAAATTAGGATTCAAATTTATTAGGCAAACTGGAAGTCATGTAGTTTATGAACATATAGATGGTAGAAAAACTGTTATTCCTATTCATGCTGGGCAAGAAATTGGTCCAGGGTTACTAAATAAAATAATTAAAAAAGATCTTAAGATAAGGAGAGAAGAGTTTCTAAAACTTTAGTAAAATGTGGGCAGAAAAACACAGACCAAAATGCATCAAGGAAATACAAGGACAAGAATTAGCTTTCCTTAAACTAAATGATTTTATTAAGAATTTTAATACGAAAAGAAACACAAAAACAGGCAAGAATGCTGTTTTGCTTTATGGTCCATCAGGAACAGGAAAAAATTCTTTGATTTATATTGTTGCAAAAGAATTAGATTATGATGTTATAGAATTCAATGCTTCTAAATTAAGAGACTCAAAAATAATCAAGGGAATCTTGAAGCCAGCAACACAGCAAAAAAGCTTGTTTGGAAAAGGAAGCATTATTTTTATTGATGAAGCAGAAGCATTTACCTGGTTTGACAGGGGTGGATTATCAGCAATAATCTCATTAATAGAAGAAACAAAATGGCCATTAATTTTTGCAGCAAATGATTTATGGGATAAGAAATTAAATGAATTAAGAAGTAAAGTTGAAAAAATAGAATTTAGAAAATTAGATTCTACATGTATAACAAAAGTTCTTCAAAATATTTGTGAAAAAGAAAATCTGCAAATAAGCAAAGAAGTTCTAGAGAAAATTGCATTAAAATCAAAAGGTGATGCAAGAGGAGCAATAAATGATTTGCAAAGCCTGGCTTTTATTGAAATCAATGATAGTGTAATCAATACATTGGGTGAAAGAGAAAAAGATGAGAGCATTTTTCAGGCATTATCATTAATTTTTAAAGGAAAACCCCAAGATTCTTTAGCAGCACTTGAGAATGTTAATATGCCATTAGATGAATGCTTTTTATGGATTGATGAAAATTTACCATTAGAATATTCTGGAAAAGAACTTGCACAAGCTTATGAT
>JAHJTU010000011.1 GCA_018829485.1 Nanobdellota archaeon
CATTGGTTGCGGGACTTGTGAGATGATGTGTCCAGAAGCATTCAAACTTGTTAAAGGCAAGGTAAAAGTTAAAAATGCCAAAGCAAAATGCATAGAAAAAGCTGTTAAAGCATGTCCTGTAAAAGCAATAATTTTAAAATAAGAAAATATATTAATAAGAATAAGAAAATAAAAAATGGCAATGTATAAATGTTTTAAATGTGGAAAAAGAATCTCGCATATTGTTTTGAAGAAGACTAAAGGAAAATGTTCTTATTGTGATAGTAGGATTTTCTACAAAACAAGAAGTGTTGTAGCAAAAGTCAAGGCAGTTTAATTTTAAAAGTATAAAATGGATGAGAAAACAGAAGAAAAAGTAAGAGAATTGCAAATTATAGAGCAGAATCTAAATAATATGATTTTTCAGAAGCAGGCATTTCAATTAGAGTTAAGTGAGATAAATTCTGCTGTTGAAGAACTAAATAAGAGCGATGGGGAAGTCTATAAAATAATTGGAAATGTCATGGTTAAAAGTGAAAAAGATAAATTAAAGAAAGAAATTGATGAAAAAAAGGATATAATTAATTTAAGAGTTAAAAATATTGAAAAACAGGAAAAGGCATTAAAAGTAAGAGTTGAAGAATTGAGAAAAGATGTTCTTAAAACCATGAAATAAGGTAAAAGTGGTTTTCAATAGAAATATTTATAAACTTTAACCATTTTAAAATAACATTCTGAAAAAATGGCAAACGTTTTGAATTGGTTTAATAATCTTTTTTCAACAAAAGAGGAAGGAGAGTACTTAGAAATAGAAACTGGTGCTCCAGGGGAAAAAGCCAAAATCCTTGTAAAGCCATTTGTTTTAAGGGAGTTTGATGATGTTAAGTATGTTCTAGAAACCCTTAGGAATGGTTATACAATTGCCTTAGTTGATGTCAAACATTTGAGAGATAAGGATGTTTTTGAGCTTAAGAGGGCAGTAAGCAAGATAAAGAAGACATGTGACGCCCTAGAAGGAGACATTGCAGGCTTTGACAACCTAATTATTGTAACTCCTTCATTTGCAAAGATCTACAGGGGCAGAGGAGCTGCTGGTTCTGTAGAAAAGGTTGAAGAGAGGAAGTAAAAACAATTAATTATAATAGAGATTAGTTCATTCTTTTATTTAATTTATGTAGCAAGTATTTTAAATCCTGTTTTTTCTTTATCTGAATGAAAGCCATATATATTGAAGCTAGGAGCAAAACAGAAATTCCATTAAAAGAATTGAAGATTAGAGAAAAGAAAATAGGCTTAGTTTCAACAATACAACACTTATCACAATTAAAAAGAATTCAAGAGTATTTGGAAAAACAAGGAAAAAAGGTATTTGTTTCAAAAGGAACTCTTACTAAATATCCATGTCAAGTTCTTGGATGTGATGTTAGTGCTGGCTTAAATCTTTCTGGGAAGGTTGATGCATTTCTTTATATTGGTTCAGGAGACTTTCATCCTTTGAATTTAGTCTTGAAAACAGAAAAACCAGTTTACTTATTACATCTAGATGGAATTCTTGAATTATTTCCAAAAGAAAAAGCAGAGAAATTCCTCAAACAAAAGAAAGTTGCATACTTGCATTTCTTACATGCAGATAAAGTAGGAATAATTGTATCAACAAAAACAGGACAAGAGAAGTTGGCAAGCGCATTACTTGTTAAAAAAGCACTTGAAAAAAAAGGCAAGCAAGCATTCATATTCTTATGTGACACCCTTGCCTTAGATGAATTAGAGAATTATGATTGCAAAGTATGGATAAATACTGCATGTCCTGGATTAGCATTAGAAAAAGGATTTTTGAATATTTCAGATATTTCTGATTATTTGCATTCTTAAGAATAAGATTAGAATTTAATTGGTAAATACTTCTTAATTGCTCTATCAATATCTTTGTAAACATCTTCTTCTGTTCTTAAATGGAAGTCAACATCTTGTACTTCTAATTCTATTAATCTTTTTTCTTTTATATTAAATTCATCTTTTAATGCTTTTGAGATATCAGGATATAATGTAATTAAAACATCTGATTCATCTATTGTTTTTTGGGTAATTCTATTTGATTTATCAACAGGAGACAAGCCAGCATATCCTGCATTGTATCCTTTTTCTTTTAGAAAATCTGCTAAATATGGACTTCTATTATGAGCCCCCCAACAAATACAAAGTACTTTTTTATCCATTATTATATTGGGATAGAATAATTTTTAAAACTACCTGCAATTATCTTTATATAGAAAAAAAGGAATATGGACAAGATAGATAAATTAAAAGAAATAACAACAATAGCAGAAAGAAGAGGTTTCTTTTTTCCAACTGCTGAGATTTATGGTGGCAAAGCAGGCTTCTATACTTATGGACATCTTGGAAAATTAATGAAAAATAAGTTTGAGAATTTATGGAGAGATTATTTTCTTGAAGATGATTTTTATGAAATAGAGGGCAATGCAATTTTGCCTGAACAAGTTTTTAGAGCATCAGGACATCTAGAAAATTTTAATGATCCTTTAACTGAGTGCCAAAAATGCAAATTCAGATTTAGAGCTGATCAGTTAATTGAAGATGCACTGAAAATAGAGGCTGAAGGTTTGAAAATAGATGAAATAAATAAGTTAATTGAAAAACACAAGCTTAAGTGTCCTAAATGCGGTTCTCAGCTTGGAAAAGCAGAATCATTTAATATGATGTTTCCTATTCAAATTGGACAAGGAAAAGAACTTGCATATTTATCTCCTGAAACTGCACAAAATCCATACTTATCATTTAAAAGAGAATTTGAAGCATTAAGAAGAAAACTTCCATTTGGCTTGGCAATGATTGGAAAAGCTTACAGAAATGAAATTTCTCCAAGACAATCATTTTATAGATTAAGGGAATTTACACAAGCAGAATTGCAAGTATTTTTTGATTCTGCTGATGTAGATAAGTGTGAAGAATGGAATAAAATTGCAAAATACAAATTAATTGTTTTTCTTGAAAAGGACAGGAAAAAAGGCAAAGCAAAAGAGATAACATGTGATGATGCTAATAAGAAATTGAAGTTACCAAAATTATATATTTATTATATGTATAAGATGCAGTCATTTTATTTTGATATACTTAAAATTCCAAAAAACAAATTCAGATTTTATGAATTAAGCAAAGAAGAGAAATCATTTTACAATAAACTTCATTGGGATGTTCAGCTTGATTTAGAAGCATTAGGTGGCTTTAAGGAAATTTCTGGATTGCACTACAGAACAGATCATGATTTATCATTGCACGAAAAACATAGCAAAGAACAATTATCAGTTTATTTAGAAGAAAAAAAGAAAAAAGTTCTTCCACATGTTATAGAACTTTCATTTGGAGTTGATAGAAATATTTTTGCTTTGCTTGATATTTTCTTCAAAAAAGAAAAAGAAAGGGATTTATTTGAATTTCCTAATTCAATTGCACCAATAACAGTTGGAATTTTTCCTTTAGTTAAAAAAGACAAGCTTCCTGAAAAAGCACAACAAGTATATAGAATTCTTAAGAAAAACATTTCCTGCTTTTATGATGAAGATGGAAGCATAGGAAGAAGATACAGAAGAGTTGATGAAATTGGTGTTCCTTATGCAATAACAATTGACTACATAAGTTTGAAAGATAATACAATAACAATTCGTGAGAGGGATAGCATGAAGCAGAAAAGGGTAAATATTTCTGAATTAACTAAGTTTTTAAATTAATGCAAATATTTTTTAATGTTATTGGGCTCATAGTTCAATGGTAGAATACGCCCTTGGCTGGGGTGTGGTCCGGGTTCGACTCCCGGTGAGTCCATGTAAACCCTTTAAAAAAGGTTTTCATCCCAAACTAAACTAAGATAAAAAATAAAAAAACAAGAAAGAAAATACAAGAAAAAATGAAAGAATGTATATTTTGTAAAATAGCAGAAAAAGAGATTCCAGCTGATATTGTTTATGAAGATTCAAGAATTATGG
>JAHJTU010000068.1 GCA_018829485.1 Nanobdellota archaeon
GAATGTTGAATTAAATCTATCAGGATCAATAATCCTCTTTTCTTCTTCTTTTTGTTCTTGTGCATCCATGTTAAGTATTAGAGTTGTATTTTATTAATATTTATCTTACATAAAAAATATACAAGGAGTTGTACTATTAATTTGCTCTGCTTTTCTTAAATTCTCTTGCTAAACTTTGAGCTCTTCTACTTGGCCTTGCTTTTTCAGCACCTTTTCCTTTCTTGCGCAAGCCCCTGCTTTTTTTTCCAGCTGATGTTAATCCTCTAAAGGCTCTTCCTTTATGTTTTCTATTTGCAATCCATGCCAAGTGCTTATCATTTTTTATTTCAGGTGCTTCAGGATTTACAAGAATAACTTCATACCAATAATATCTTCCATCTTGTGCAACCCAATATGAATTCAAAACTTCTAATTGTTTGTATTTTCTTGCAACTCTTTGCTCAGCAACCCACCTGTAATTCATACTAAGAATTTTTCTCAGAGTTTGCCTCTTGCTTCTTCTTCCTTTTTTAGTTGGCCTTGGCCTTTTTCTTCCTCCCCTTTTAACTCTAACTCTAAATATAACAAATCCTTTTTTTGCCTTATAACCTAAAGTTCTTGCCCTATCTAATCTTAATGGCTTATCAACTTTAACAACTGCATCTGTTTTTCTCCATTCAATAAGTCTCTGTCTCCACAAATCAAGTTCTCTGGGATTTTTCCAAGCTTCTCTAAGATAATGATAAAGTCCTTTTGCCATTCCTTGTTCTTGTAAATAATGTTTTTAAACTTTATCACTTGACATTATTATGAAAATAGGGAAAAATCCTAAAGAATTAAGAAAAGCCATATCAATTGCTCTAGTATTAATACTTATAATTAATCTTGTATTATTTGCTTTCAGAGTAATTCATGCTCTTCAATTCTGGTTGATTATTGTTGTTTCCTTTATTGTTTCTCTTTTTTTGCCGAAAGTGGGTAGTAAATAAATTATTTGGGAAAAGAAAAGGTTTTTAATTATTTCTATCTATAAACAAGTATGGCAAAGGCATGGGAATTAATTTTAGGAATAATATTGCTTGTCGTAGGTATATGGGGAATATACTATTTTAGTGTATATGGGGGACATTCAGCAGTAAGATTAATTACAGATGCAGCAGGAAACCAAGTAGTTCAGATATCTCCTGTTCTTGTAATGATAGAAGCATGCTGGGGTTTTATTGTCGCATTAATTGGATTAGTATTTTTCGCATTAGGAATAAGTGAATTAAGAGGATAACAACAAGCATAAGTTTTATTAACTATTTCTTTTTATTTTTATATTCACCAATGTTTATTAAAATCCATTAAATTTTATTAAAAAGAACAAAAGATGGCATTTACCAATTTAGAAGAAATATTTTATTTGGTTGTATTAATATTAGCAATAGCTTACATTCTTTCTGGTTATATTAAAAGTCCTAAAAAATCATATAGACAATTGCGAAAGAGAAGCTTTTTTGATTGGGAGGATTTTAAATTTGCTGCAGTAGTTGCTGTCCCTGCAATACTTTTTCATGAATTAGCACATAAATTTGCTGCAATTGCATTTGGTGCAGCTGCAACTTTCAAAATATGGGGCTTTGGATTAATTCTTGGAGTTTTCTTAAGATTAATTTACAGTCCTTTCTTATTGCTTGCTCCAGGATATGTTGAAATTTCCTCAGAAATTCTTAGTTCATCACAAATGGGAATAATTGCATTTGCAGGTCCTTTAGTAAATCTTATATTATGGCTTGTTCCAACATTTATTTTAAGAATTAAAAAAGGTAAGCTTAAAAAGAATACTGCAATCTTCTTATTTTACACAGCATTCCTAAATATGTGGTTATTCATATTCAACATGATTCCAATTCCACCATTAGATGGCAGTAAAGTTCTTTATGGAATAATTAGTATTTTTAGCTAGGAAAGAAATAAATTAGAATTATCTTTTCTTTTTCTTCTTACTTGGTTGCTGCTTTTTCTTTGCAGGTTTCTTATCTTGCTTTTTAACTTGTTTTGGTTTTGTTTTCTTTGTAGGCTTCTTATCTTGCTTTTTAAAGAGTTTCTTTGCTTTTGGTTTTTTCTTAACTTTTTTCTTTTTCTCAACTATTTTTGGTCTTGCAGCCTCATATCTATCAAGTATTTCCTGCAATTCCTTAATTTTTATCTTGAGTTTATCCATAATTCTTTCAATTCTTTTCTTTTCAGTATCTCTATCTTTTAAAATAAGTAATTCACCGCATTCCAAACATTCAAAATTCTGTTCAAGTGAAGATTCCTGGCTTAATTCAATATGCCCCCTTGGACAAACAAAATAATTCTTCTTCATAATATTATCAAGAATATCTTCTTGCTCTTTTAATTCATCGTGATAATTCTTTATTGATACGCGAATTGCCTTTTCCCTATTTAAAGTCCAATAATAAATAAACCAACCTTTCTTCTTGTCCTTTTTCCTGCTAAAACTAACCAAATCACAATTATGTAACTTGTAAAGTATATTCCTTAATTCATTAATAGTCATCTTTGCTTTCTGAGCCATCTTAAACTCATCAACATCATCCTTATCTTTTAACATAGAAACAATAATCACAGCACTTCTTCCTCCAACCTTAATTACAATTTCCTGTAATGCTGTTTCTTCTACATTAGATAGTTTCATTTGAACATCCCAAAATTTTCTAAAAATCTCTCAAAATTCATTAAATTCTGTTGAAAAAATAACCAAGTAAAAAATATATATCTTTCCAATTTTCAATACCACTTTATAGTTTTTACAAACCTTTTTATAAAGGTATTTCTTAACTTAAGTATAAATAAAAAAGGGGAAAAATGCCTTTATTTAAGAGGAAAAAACAAAAATATCCTGCAGAAGAATTTTCACTTCCTGAACCTCCAGAATTTGATGAAAATGAGATGGCAGAAGATGAGAATCTGCCTGAATTGCCAGATTTGCCTTTGTTAGAAAAAGGGGATAATAGTAGAATTAAAAAAGAGTTTTCTAGAAAACCAATGACTATGCCTGAAATTCCTGAAATGACTGAAGAAGATGAGTTTATGGATGAAGACTTTGAGCAAATGCCAAAAATGCCTTCGAGATTACCTAAATCAAGAATGAGAATGCCAATGCAAATGCCTGAGATTGAAGCAAGAGAATTTGATGTGGAAAGAGAACCAAGAAGAAGATTTATGCCAATTGAGAAACCAATATTCATTAAATTAGAAAAGTACAAGGATTCAGTTGAAAGTTTAGGTGAAATAAAAACAAGATTAAAAAGAGCATCATCATTTTTGCAGAAAATAAAAGAAATAAGGCAAAGAGAAGATGAAGAGCTTGCAGGATGGCAAAGAGACTTAGAAGATTTAAAATCAAAACTTGAAAAGATTGATAAGAATCTCTTCTCTGATTTAGAGTAAAGCTTTTTAGAAAAAATCTTTGCAAAAAGAAAATAAAAAATGGGAAAAGAAAATAGTTATGTTAATTTTGATAATTCAGTTTTTGTAGAAACAAGAAAAGGAATTCTTAATAGTATGATTGGAACAATAAAACTTTTGAAAAAGCAGGAGAATTATAAATCATTGAAAGATGAAGAAAAAAACCTAAAGCAGGCATTTCAAAAAGAAATGAAAGATGCAAGTTCAAAAATAAATGAATTTATAATTTCTCTTCCAAGTGCAAAAGAGTTTGAAAAACCAGAAGAAAAAATAAGAAGAACAAAAACAAGAACAGCAAAAGAGAGTTCAGAAAACTTTACAGAATATGATTATGAAAAAAGAAAAACAAAATCCAAGCTTGATTCAGAATTACAAGATATTAGGAATAAACTTGCTTCTTTGTGATTATACACACTTGCCATTAGAGCAACTTCCAGGACATACATACGCTTTACTAGTAGATGTTCCATCTGTTTGACAATAATATTCTCTTAACCATTTTCCACTATAACAAGAATCTTCTCCATCAGGATTTGTTACAGTTCCTTTTTCATTGTAATTTATTCCATCACCTGTTCCTGCATCAGTATCAGTGCATCCTGTAGTTGTTCCAGAAGTAATACATATTCCATTAGAGCATCCTGCAAAACCATGAGCTATACAATCATGCAAGATATAAGAATATCTTGAACCAGTAGTTGCACAATAATATTCTTTTAATACACTTGAACTAGAACAATAATCTGTTACTGTTTTCCATGCACCAGATGCATCTGTTCCAGTAACCATGCCTTTAGTGTTATATGTTCTTCCACCATCATTCTCAACACAAGTTGGTGCTGATTTGCATATTCCATACTCACAACCATTCTCACAAGCATGATAATCAGAAGCAACTACACCACTATTGCAATAATATTCGCGTAAATAATCTCTAGAGCAAACATCATTATAATAAATATTACTATATCTAACATATCCATTAACACCATACTCTATTCCATTATCTGAATCAGTGCATGTTGGGGTTGGTGGTAATGGTGGTGCTTGCACAAGAACTTTTCCATCATATTTCTGCAACATATACAAATCATTTATAGTTAATTTATAATCTGCATCCAAATCATAATTAAGGCAGTTATTGTCAGCCATTATTGTTGCTGTGCTAGATTGTATAGTAGAGTAAGTTCTAGCAACATTCTTTACTATTAATCCACCAACTGTCTTTATACTTCCACTTCCAATGATTTCTTCATCTCCGTCAACATCAACATTAATATCTCCTTGAGAACCAACTTCAATCAAATTTAAAGTTTTGCTACCAACATCTTTTGATTCTCTTACAGCTAAAGTAAATATTCCCCCAACACAATCTCTTTCATAATTAGGAGCTCCTTGTTTGTATCTTTGGTCCCAGAAATAACCATCATTATTCCCAGAAATAGTACTTTCAATCTTTCCATTACCATCACCATAATCAAAATTACTTATTGGACATTCTTTTCCAATAAATGCATTTGGAAGATCATCATTATTAATTACTCCATCTCTATTTCCATCAAATACAGTACATCTTAATGTTCTTGTTCCAAGTTTACAAGTATTGCCTGTTTTTCCAATATTTTGAGCAAGAGCTGAAATATCAGCAACAGCTACTTTTCCATCTGCATCATAATCATATCTGCATGCTTCTAAGGGATGTTCTACACTTATTCCTTGTTCCTCTCCTGTTATCCCAGGAACTGATTTTGTGACATCATAAGAAACAACTAAATCAAAAACTTTGTTATAACCTACTATAAGCTCTCTTAATTTTGGTTCTACATTAAGTCCTTCATATTCTAATATTCCACTTGCAGGTAATCTTACAACACTTGTTCCAACTTTTTTATACATTAAAGGTTTAACATAACCATATTTTCCATCTGATTGTTTTTTCCATAATTCTAAATAAATTCCTTCACCCAATATTGTTCCGCCCCTAGAAGCAAATTCGCCAGTTTTCAAAATTAAATAATCTTTATATGTAATACAATCACCAGGAAAAACATCAGTAAATGCCTCTGATGTTTTTGTAGATAGCATATTTCTTATATTATTGCAAAGAACATTAATAGTAGATGGATTTTGGCTTGTTGGAATGGGAGTTTTTGGAAACTCAATATTTACATATGCTTTTGGTGTGTATATACTCCAAGGAAAGTATGGATGTTTTTCAGAAGCTCTATAAACATAAATTGTTGCTTTAAAATCATCATGTTGCATTACTTCATAATTTGATTTTCTTTCTTCAGCTACTAAAGAATATTTTTCGTAAAAATGAATTTTTGCTGTTCTACTTATATAATTCATTTCACTTACTTTCACTATCTTATCATTCTGAATAATGCATGCTCCATTAGTTAGACTTTGTGTTGAAAAAGTACTACTAGTAGCATCTATTATTTCACTACAAGAAGAATAAGAACCAGAATAAGTAGCCAACCCAGTAAAAGATGGATTAACAGATAATCCAATCATCAGAACTATAAAAAAAGCTGCAAATGCAGATATAAATTCCCATTTAATGCCTGTATTCCTATTTGCTCTTGTTTTTGCCATCCTCTTTTATGCTTTATTTATAGAGAAGGGGGGTATAAATATTTTACTTTTTGTGGGATTAATAAAAAAACTAATAGAAATCACCATGAATTGGCAATGGAATTCTCATATAAGCCTCACCATACTTCTTGCCTATTTGTATGCCTCTTAATCTTGCTCTTGCTTCAAGAAAA
>JAHJTU010000069.1 GCA_018829485.1 Nanobdellota archaeon
GAAGGTTTTTATTTATTCAGATTTTCTATTTTTGCCCTTATCTGTTTAGTATTTTCTTCATTTATCTTTGATAGTATTCCTTTGCATTTATTGACAAAATAAGGTGCTTTTGAAAATATAAAATTAAAATCCTTTTCAGAAACTATTTTATCAACATAATATTGAGATATATTTCTGCATTCAAAAGCTTTCTCTAAAATTCTTACATCCTCTTTTGAATAAAAGTTAGAAAATGCGAATTTCATAAGTTCTAAAGTGCATGAATGTATTTCACATTTTATTCCGATTTTCATTAAGATAGAATAAAAGGAATAATACATTGAATAATAACAAGCAGAAATTGCAAAAGTTCTGTTAAAGTTCCTCTCACGGTTCATTGTGCCCAAGGCATCTTCAGCCATTTTAATATAAGCTGCAGCAAGATTTTCATTAGGCTCTATCAGTCTTATCCCATCCTTCTGTTTACAACACCATCTTATACTTCCCATATTAATTCAATAAATTCTTCTATTCCTTTTAATACCACATGATTTTTTACTACCTCTTTTATAAAAACATTACTTTTATCAAATTTTTCTTTGGATGATTTTATAACATTTATTTTAATATGATACAATTTTTCTAAATCATTCACATCTTTGATTTTACCAAGAACAAAAACATCTAAATCTGATTTTTCATTAGCAGAATAATTTGCATAACTTCCAAAAATTACTAGCATATCTTGAGTTCTTTTTTCTAACTCATAAAACAGCCCCTGAAGCTTCTTGTATTTTTCTAAAAATCTTATCTTTCTGCCAATTTCTATTAATTTTATTACATCTGTTATTTTTGGATTAAATCTGTTCAAAAAATAATACTTATTCTTTCCTTCTGCTGCAAATTTGAGAATATCTTCTTGTTCGAGTTTTTTTAGTATGTTTGAAACTGTTTTCTGATTCATTTTCAATTTTTTAGCCACCCCCCCTCCATATATCTTTCTATGATAATCAGGGGAGAATTCTTCCAGAATACAAAGCTCATTCTTGTTAAGTAACATATTACTCATATGAGTAACTTATTATTTATAAATCTTTTGTTTGTTCTATTCCTCATCCTTTTTCTTCAGCACACCCTCTTCTCATACCCAGCAATCTCAGCTTCATGCTCATTCAATTTTTTCAAATTAATTTTTGCGGGACCATTGCCAAGATATGAAGCTTTAATAAAAAAGTTTCTAGCATTAATCATTTCATTCGCAGAAAGGTAGCATAACCCTAAACAGTTATAAGCCTCATGAAAATTTGGGTCTAGCTCTACTGTTTTTAAAAAATAATTAGTTGCCCTCCGGGTCTCTCCGGAATTCTTTAATACCTTCCCTATATTATAGAAAACTTCTGGAATTCTTTTTGAAAAAGATAGTGCTCTGAACAGAATTTTTAGTGACTTTTCAAAATCACCGGATTTAGTTAGGGGATTTGTCTTTTTATTTAAATAAATTGCAAAAATATCTTTATCGTTTAAGTCTGAAAGATAGATTCCCTGTGCAATACTTTTTTCCGAGATGTTCCTTTCAGCTATATAAATTCTACTATCCTCAAGAGTTCCTTGTGTAGGCTCCAAAACCTCATCAAATTTATTGAACTTAATTAAAGTATGACCTCTTGCAGAAACTATGTTTGAATTGATTCTCTCGCTCTTTAACAGAAAAAGATATAACAGAGAAAAATCCAAACAATCTCCTTTTCTATTTACTAAGAACTCGCAAAAAGAGGCATCATTTTTTTCATATGAAAAACCTTCTTTAAAAAAAATTTCATCTTTTAAGCTTGAAAGTATTTCATGCGCGGGAGAATCAGAAGATCTTCTGGCAGTTCTTTGTGTCCTTTGATCAAGAAAAGGAAATGCATTAAACCCATCTTCACTTAATATTGCCTGTTCTAACATGGATTTTGACATTTTGACCTCCAAATTTCATATTCAATCCTGCAATTTCCAAAAAAATCAAACCTATTTTCACAATTAGTGAGATCTTCTTTTAAAACGATTCCTTCTTGGAATTCTTTTAGCACTGTATTATTTACGCTCCATATATCAAAAAACTTGGATGAATATATATTTCCTGCAGACCGTGTTTGATAGAAAGCGCAAGGCAAAACTTCTCCAAAACAGTTTATATGAGCATAAAGTTTTCCAGCAACGCAATCAATGTAATTTTCATGAATATATTGGTTATCCAGAAAGCTATTGATTTTTTTAGGATATTCCTCTTTAAGTTCTTTGATTATTTTTCGCAATTGTTTTGAGTCTTCAGCGTTCAATACCAAACTATCATCATAGGTCATCACCCTAGATACTTTTAACTCTTCTACACCTAAATTTATTAAAAAAGAAGAAAAATCAATTAATGAATCCAAGTTTTTTCTTGTGATTACACTATTTACTGAATATTCTACACCAGCGTCAATACATCTCTTAATTGATGCAACTGCTCTTTCAGTCGCGCCCTTGAATTTTTTGTACTTATCATTGTAATCGGCACAGCCATCTAGAGAGATCTGATAATGACTTATTGGAGAATCGAATAATTCACCAGCATAAGTATCCAAATTATAGCCAGTAGTAATTAACCTTGAAGGTATTCCTGCTTGGCTGGCTATTTCCGCCAAAATTATTGTTTTTCTTATAGTATCTTTAGAGAAAGTTGGTTCGCCGCCACTTATAGAGATGTTGTTCGCGCCTAGTTCACTTAAATCTCTCATTAAGATTTCTAATCTTTTTTCATCAAAAAGAGGCGCTCTTTTATCATTTGTTGTTGTCTTAGCATAACATCCCTCGCAAGAATAAGGGCATTCATTTATCAAGGCAAAAGTCACAGACCCGATAGTGAGAATATCTCCGATGTTGCCATCTCCTTTGTCAATTCGATCTCTGACCTTGAGATAATTAAAATAGTCTCTTCTTTTAAATTTAGTTTCAACCAAGAATCCTACCTCTAACAAGCTTTTTGCGAGAGATAATTCTTCTTTTTCCAATTCTTCAGTATTTCTTCCTATTAAGGGGAGGGTGCCAGAAATAGATTCCTGGCTAAAAATAAACCTTCCACCCAGTACATCTGAGATTTTATACCTATGATCTTCTTCTTTTACAATAGAAAATGGCGGTGCGTAAAGGTACATTTTATTTTTTTTCTCCTACTATAATTATTAGCTCGTCAAAAAAACCCAGCATTTTGTTTCTTATCTTTTTGCACTTAATATTTTCATTGGAAGTGACAAGTATTAGTCTGAATTTTTCAGCTAAAAGACTCTTGAGATATTTTCTAGAAGGAAGGTGTAAGTATACTTGTCCATTTTTTGTTTTATATACCCTATCAGAAAAACCTTCTTTCTTGTTTCCCATAAGCAGCCTTGTCGCTTCTTTAAAATGTTCAATGTAATTGCATAGGCCTTTTCCAGGATAATAAGCATTATTGGACACGCAGATAATAATGCCTTTTTTAACCAAGAGTTTATGGATTTTTCTTAAAGCCAACTTTCTTTTTTTGTGAGAAGGTATTTGGTTAATGACGCAGTTAAAGAGAAGTATTGCATCAAATTTTTCTTGATTAAAATTTGCTTTTAAAATATTCCCAACAATCCATTTTATTCTGGCATGTTTTTTCTTAGAAATCTTTCTAGCTTCCGAGATCATTTCCTTGCTGATATCTATTGCTGTTATTTTCTTCCCTTTCTTAGCTAAAGGGAATGCTTCCCTTCCGCAGCCACATCCCACTACTAGAATTCTGTTTTTATCTTTTAAAAAATTGTCAACTAAGATCTTTTCATAATCTTTTAATCCTTTTAGAGAAGTTTTAGAATATTTTCTAGCAAATTCTTTATTAGAATACCTTTTAAGTATGATATTCTGGAAATAATCATTCATAGTTTAATTTAATGGCCCACATCACAACTGCGGCTCCAATTATGATATTTTGGATCACTGTCAAGGTATTCTTGTAATCTAACCTTGTATTGCCCTTTATATAAGATTTCTTCTCTTTCCTGCTCCTTTGAAATAACTTCTTTTATTTCTTCGCCTTCTAAAGCCTTTTCTTCTAAGTTTTCCATCGAAGAAGAATAGAAGAGGATATAAAAATCTTTCCCTCAACACTCCCTCTTCTCATAACCAGCAATCTCTGCTTCTAAATCAGTATGAAAGCACACAATATTCTCTTGCTTTATGAGTTTAGCCCATCCACAATCACATTCATAATACTTATCAGAGTTCTTGCTTCCCACATATATTTCTCCCTCTTCACATCCTAA
>JAHJTU010000070.1 GCA_018829485.1 Nanobdellota archaeon
AGTTTCTTTGGTATTCCCAGAAAATGATTATTACAAAAACAATTCTCATTCAATAAAATTAGTATACAAAACATGTGATCCGACATTTGATAATTGCGAAGCAGATTCATCTATCTCAAGTTGCAAAATAACAATAACACAAACAGAAAGTGGAGCTGTAATTGAAAATACAGATAATAGCGTTATAGAAAATGAAAATCAAGAATTTGTAATTTCATTGGCAAATGGAGAATATTTCTGGAAAGTTTCATGCACAGATACTAGTCTTAATGCAAATGTTGGGGAAAGTGAAACAAGAAAATTCACAATAGATGTGCCAGAAGGAATGGAAGACATTTTAGGTGCATTAGCAGACAAGGGAATTGATAAAGGATACTATTATAAAACAAATGGTGATGGGTTAAATACTCTTGATTCAGCTATGGCTGCAAAGAGTGATATTACTTTAGATTTGTTAGATGATAATTCAAATACACCGCCTGTTACAGCTGTAATAAGATATAGAAGTGGAGAAAAATATGAAGGATTTTGGGTAGAATTAAATGAAGATACAGCACAATATGATAAAATTGTATTGTATGGAAGAGTAAGAGTAATAGATGTAGATCCTTTCACACTTATTATTCATGGTTATAATTCTGATTTTAATACTCCTAATTTAAATACAATAATAGAAAGACAAGTTAATGACATAACAAATGAAAAAGTAAAATGGGTTGAATTAGATATAACAGATATTGCAAGATTGGAAGATGGATATGGAAAAATGAAATTTAGAGTTACTGCAAAAAACCTTGTCTCACAAAACAGCAAAAAATTCCAATTTTCTGAATTGCACATCAAAGTAGGAAATTATGCTTGATAAGAATTTGAAAAGAATGTTCAAAAAAAAGGGGCAAATGGGCAGTGAAATGATTTTTGCTGCTGGAATTGTAATTCTAATTTTTATTCTCTTAATTCCAATAAACATCAGCAAGAGAAATGAATTAAGACAAAGTGAACTTTTTTTGGAAAAAAATGAAGACTGCAAGACATTCACTAATGTTCTTGCTAAAGCAGCCTCTACTGAAAATCTTCAGGCAAGTGCAATAATAAAACATAATTTAACAATGTCAGCAAACAGCAATATAATTGATGTTGAAGGAGTAATATGCACATCGTTTATCTCTTTATCTGAAAATGTGGAATTAACAAAAGGCAAATATGAAATAAGAAATTCAAATTGGCAAATTAGCATAAAAAATGTTTAAGGGAAAGGAAAAGGATGAATAAAAAATCACAATCTACAATAATGGATTTATTAACTGCTGTTTTTGTATTTTTTGCTGTTTTTATTCTAATTATAGTTCTTTTCAGTACTTATTCAGCAAGATTAGAAAAAGATATTTTAAGGGAAGAGTTAAAAGACAAGGCATTTATGTTGTCAGATATTTTATTAAGCAATGGAATTCCTGCTGATTGGAATTCTGAAAATGTTCAGTTAATTGGACTTGCAATTTATGATAAGCATATTACAGAATCAAGATTTGATGAATTAAATGAGATACCATATGAAAACACAAGAGAATTATTGGGCTTATCAGGATTTGATTTTTACATAAGACTTATTGAAACAAATGGAAATCTTATAAGAGAATATGGGGATGAAGTTACAGCAAAAGAGGTTGTTGCATTAAGAAGAATTATTTTTTATGAAAATTCACCAGCACAATTAGAAGTAAGAGTATGGAGGAAAGAATGAATCTAAGTAAAATTATAAACAAAGATAAAAAGGCGCAGATTTTCTCAATAGATGCAACAATTGGGGCTTTTCTTGTTGCAATAATAATACTTGCATTCTTTATCAATATAAGTAAAAAGTCAGAGTCAGAATCATTGCAATTATCAAAAGTAGGTTATGATATGCTTGCTATACTTGACTATGGGGGCTTGCTTGCTAATCCTGATGAAACTGCTATTTTAACAAAAATCAATGAAACACTTCCAAATCAATATGAAATGAGAATAAGATTAGAAGGAGATTATGAATTAGAAGCAGGAAGCCCAGTATTGCAAAGATTTGTTGCATCTGGAAAAAGGGTTTTTGTTAATGCATCTGAAAATGATTATGGAATTGCAACATTTTGGATATGGTTAAAATAAAACCCTTTTGGAAAAAGGTTTTTATCCCAAAAGAAAGAAATAAAAGATAAAATGACACTTAAAATGAAAATTCAAAATAAAAGAGCTGTATTCTTAACAATTACATTAATCATGTTTGCATTAATTCTTTTTTCATTATCTGGTTTATTTATCAAGCAAAAACAAAGTGAAAATTTATTTGTTCAAGGAACTATTGAAAGAGTTACTAACCTAGATGCAAGTATTCAGAAAAGC
>JAHJTU010000071.1 GCA_018829485.1 Nanobdellota archaeon
CAGGAACAGGAAAAACTTTGCTTGCTAAGGCAGTTGCAAATGAATCAGAAGCTAATTTTATACAAATAAAAGGTCCATCTTTGCTTAGCATGTGGGTTGGTGAAAGTGAAAAGGGAGTAAGAAAGATTTTTGAAAGAGCAAGACAAGTTGCGCCATGCATTATATTCTTTGATGAAATAGATTCAATTGCTGGTAAAAGGGGATATGATTCTGGAACAAAAGTTACTGAACGTGTATTAAATCAATTACTTGCTGAAATTGATGGATTAGAAGTATTAAATGATATTGTTGTGTTGGCTGCAACTAATCGTCCAGATATGCTTGATTCTGCATTACTTAGGCCTGGAAGATTTGACAGAATTATTTTCTCAGGATTGCCAGATAAAAAGGCAAGATTGGAAATTTTCAAGATACATACAAAAACAATGCCATTGGAAAAAGTTGATTTGGAAAAACTTTCAGAGAAAACAGAAGGTTATGTTGGTGCTGATATTGAAGCAGTATGCAGAGAAGCAGGAATGTTAGCATTAAGAGAAAATATTGATGCAACACAAGTAAAATTAAAACATTTCAATGCTGCATTGCATAAAATAAGAGCAAGCATAAAACAAGAAGATATTAAGTATTACAAGTCAGTTGAAGAAAACTTAATGAGAGCTAAAGCAGTTGCAGTTGACAGGCCTGGTTATTATGGATAAGCATTCTATTTTTTCTTTATTTTTTAAAATAATTCTTTAATTCAAAAATCCTAAAAAAGGAAAAATTATTTAAACAAAAAACACTTTTTATTTGCAATAAAAAGAGGTATTAAAAAAAGATAAATGGCAACAAGAAGAAGGAGAGCTACTAGAACAACTAGAGCTACTAGAACAACAAGAAGAACCACAAGAAGAGCAGCAAGATAAATGCGTCATCTTGGTTCAATTGTTTTTACTTAATTCTTTTTATTTTATTTTTTTCTTTTTACTCTGTCAGAATTTCAGGCTTGTCTTTAACAAGAACTGTATTTTCAAATTGTATTACTGGTTTCTTGCTTATTTCAATTAATTCATTATAATTCTTAACAATTCCATGCTCGCATAATAATCTTAAAGAATTCATTCCCCTTAAACCAAATTTATTGTAAATCCATCTTCCTGCAAATGGCAATGTAGAATATTCTTTTTCAATAAATTCAAGTATTTTTCTTGCATTTGCATCTCTTACTGGTTTTTTTTCAATTAAAGAATAATCACCACTTTCTTTTCCATCTTTTACAATTCCTGTTCCTGTTGTTGAAAAGGGTTCAATTGCAATTATCATATTCTCTTCAAGAATTGTTTCATTTCCATTATCATAATTAGGAATACTTAATCCTGCATGTAATGTATATCTTTGAATTTCATGCCCACTTAAATTCCTTATAGGAGAAAATCCTTGTTGTGTTATTGTTTCATGAACTTTTCTTCCAATTTCACAAACTTTTCTTCCTGGTGTTGCAAGTTTTATTGCTTCTTGCAATGCTTTTTCAGTTGCTCTCATCATACTTGCATTCTTTCCTGATAAATCAATTGTAAATGCAGTATCAGTTGGATAACCATCAATAGAAACTCCAAAATCTACTTTGACAATATCATCAGCAAGAATTGTTTTATCATTATACAAAGGAGCATAGTGAGCTGCTTTTTCATTTATTGCAATATTAACAGGAAAAGATGGCTTTCCATATTTGTAAATCTCTTTTTCAATTTTATCTGCAATATCAACAATAGAAGCACCTTTCTTAATCAGGGTTTTTGCATACTTCTTTACTTCAGATGATGCTTTGCCTGCTTTTCTCCATATATCAAGTTCTTGTTTAGTTGGCATTTAATTTCCAAAGAAAGAGATATTAAAAATCTTGCCTTGTTCTTTTTTGCTTGTAATAACTTTTATAAAATTCCTTTTCCCTATTAGATTATGAATTTGAAGGCATTAACAAAAGAGGTAAGAAATGCTGGAAGCAGTTTAGGAAATTTGTGTATTAATTATAGCAAGAATCTGAATGTACCTCTTAAAGTTGCAAGGAATTTATCTTTATCTAATTCTGCAAAAGACTTGCAGACTATTATCCGAGATTTAAGAAAAATAGGACTTAATCTAAGAGCTGCATTAAGAAATGATTCTGAATCCTCTTTATTGGATTTTATTACTAGTATTGCTAATTTATTAGAAGCAGCAGAAAAACATGTTGAGGAAATAAAAAGACAAGCTGAAGCTAATGAATTTAGAATAGACACACGAAAATCAGAAAAAATCAAAGTTGCTATTTCTACTGGTGTAGAAAGAATGTTGAGTTTGATCGAAGAGGTGAGTTCTGTTACAAGAATATCCAGAGAAAGGGTTTGCATGGTGGAATTGGAGAAGAAAGGACATATTGGAATAAATGAAGAAGCAAAAGAAGATTCTTCTAAAAAAATTCTTAGTGAGAAAGATATTACTATAGAACTCAAAAAAGCAGGATTCTCAGGAGAGGATATATACTGGCTTCATAAAGCAAACCTGCTCAGACCAGAATTGCTTCCAATACTTATAGAACTCAAAAAAGCAGGATTCTCAAGAGGTGATATATCTTATCTTCATAGTGCAAACCTGCTCAGACCAGAATTGCTTCCAATACTTATAGAACTCAAAAAAGCAGGATTCTCAAGAGAGGATA
>JAHJTU010000072.1 GCA_018829485.1 Nanobdellota archaeon
CTTACTAAAGTCCATCCATTAAACATAACCTTTTTATTTCAATATTATCAAATCCCATTTAGGATAATAATCTTTTAGTTTGTTTATTTCTAACCCAAATCCTTTTAGCTTCTGGTAAAAATAATTTTGAAGTAACTAATTCTACTTTTTATTATAATGGACATGTTGGAAGAATTGTTAAAAATGAAAAACTTGTTGCTGAAAACAAATACAATGTTGGAATTGATTTAGCATATTCTAAGGAATTAGGAGCAGGATTTATTAAACCACAAGAAGAACTTCCAGAAAATCTTGATACATTGGTTGGAGGATTAGCAACATTAATTGAAAATAATAATCTTGTCCAGGACTTTTCTAATAGAAGAATAGATGCATTTCCAGGAGAAAGAAGGCAAAGAAGTGCAATAGGAGTAAGAGAAGATGGAACAGTTATTTTAGCATATTCTTTTTGTTCATTATCAAATATGGCAGAAATAATGAATAATTTAGATTGCACAGATGCAGCTAACTTAGATTCGGGAAGAAGCAGAGCATTCTGGCATAAAGACAAGTATTACAAGAAAAGTTCAGAACCAATGTATAGTATTCTTGTTGGTTTTAGGAGATAAAATAATTACTCAAAATCAAAAAGCTTTTTCTGCTGTTTCTTATTTTTAAAATCTTTCCATGTTTGCCATTTTTCTCTGAATATTCCTTTGTATTTATCCCAATTATCTTCTAAGAATTTTCTTGTTATTACATCTGAAGTATAACCAGAACCAATAGGAACAGGAATCTGGCTTTGTATTTTTGCAATCTCCCCATCTCTTACAACTTTAGCAATAATACTTGCAGCTGCAACAGTAACATGATTAACATCTGCTTTATGCTCAACAACAAGCTTGGTTTTTGTTGTTTGCAATCTATTTTCAACTTCTGCTTGCCATTTAGGAATATTAGGAGAAGGACAATCAATTACTGCGATATCGGGCTGAAACTCATTTATCATTTGTGCAGCTTTAATTGCCTCTAATTTGTTTAAATTTATACCAACATGATCTCCAAAATCAATTTCATAAGGCCATACTCTTATAATACTAAATTCAGAATTAGCTCTAATAAATTCTGCAAGTCTTACTCTTGTACTTGGAAAAACTTTCTTTGAATCTTTTATTCCCATCTCTTTAAACTTTTCTTGCATAAAAGTCGGAATCATTACTCCACCCATAACCATTGGACCAATAACAGGACCCCTCCCAGAATCATCAATACCAAGAATTTTTTCTATTTTCTCTTTTTGTTTTGATTTTTCTTTAGCCATAATAAAAAGTAGCGGGAGGTGGATTTGAACCACCGACCTCCGGGTTTCTCTTTACTTTTTGGTGAAGCTTTTTCCCAAAAAAGTTCTATGGGCCCGACGAGCACTCCTGGCTGCTCCATCCCGCTTTACAAAGTAAAAAAGCAAATAACTTTTAAATGTTATCTTTAGAAGCCATTATCAAAAAGATATATAAAGTTTTTTCACAAATTAAATAAATGCCAAAGAAAATCAAAAGAGTGAATTACAAGAGAATTTCTTATGTTCTTTTGCCTTTAATTATTGTAATTGCATTTGCATTTATTCTCTTAAATATAAAAAATACTTCTGAATATTCTGTTCCTTTAGAGGGATTTGAGCAAGTTGAAATAAGTGTGCCATCTCAGAATGTAGTTGCCTTAACATATGGCTGCTTGCAATTAACAGCAACAACAAGCACAGAACAAGCACAAAGCATTTTAGAAGCATTGCAAGAAAAAGAATCTTTAAGGCCAAACACCCATGATTTAATGAAATATGCTTTTGAGGAATACAACATCAGATTATTAGCAGTTAAAATAGAAGGAGTTACTGATGATATATTCTTTTCAAAATTAGTATTACAGCAAGGGAATAAAGTGCTTTACCTTGATTCTAGGCCAAGTGATGCTATTGCACTTGCATTAAGAATGAATAAGCCAATATACATTAAGAAAACATTGCTTATAGAATATGCAAAGAATACATGTGAAGAATAACTAATAAAGAATTAGAAAACCTTTTTAATTATCTTATGCTTGCCTTAATTATGCCAGGATGGCCCAGCGGTACGGCGCAGGGTTGCTAACCCTGTTTCCTCACGGATTCCCGGGTTCGAATCCCGGTCCTGGCGTTTTATGCTTTTAAAATGAAAATCAGGAATGTTTTTGTTATCTTATTCTTAGTACTATTAATTGCTATTTTTGCTTATCAAATTGTAAAAACTAACAATAAAACAAACACAGGATTTGCAGCAATAACAATTACAGGAAAGGCAATTCAAGCAGAAATTGCTGACACTGCTGCAAAAAGGGCAAAAGGCTTAATGTTTAGGCAAGAGCTTGCAGAAGAGCAAGGCATGCTTTTTGTCTTTGAACAAGAACAGGAAGTTTCTTTTTGGATGAAAAACACATTAATTCCCCTGGATTTGATTTTTCTTGACAAAAATTTAAAAATTGTAGATATAAAACAAGATTTTCAGCCATGCAAAACAGATTCATGCCTTGTTTACTCTTCAAAACAGCCAGCTAAATATGTCTTAGAAGTTAATTCAGGCTTTATTAAAGCAAATGATATTAAGATTGGTGATGTAATACAAGCAGATACTTTATTCTAAAATTTAAGAAAACCTGGTTCGCATAAAAAAAGTGTAATTGCGTAGTAACAATTTTTCAGAAACATTTATAAAGAAATGCCACCCTTTCTTATCATTAACTAAAAAATACTATCTAAATTGAAAATGGATGCAATAAGAGATACAGACACAACTGAAAAAATGGTTGAAACACCAGAACAACCAAAAGCTAAGAAGCATGTCTTAATTGTAGAAGACTATGATTTTTATTCTGACTTCCTTAGAGAAAACCTTTCACAAGAATATAATGTAGAAATTGCAGATAATTTAAAAGACGCTAGAGTAAAAGCTCAAAAAATGAGATTAAATGGTGGATTAGATTTAGTTATTACTGACTTGTATTTCCCAACTTTTCCTAATTTCAAAGAAGATAAATATGAAAGCAAAAAATTCTATAATATGCCAGAAAAAAATGGAAATAATTTTGCCAAATTTATTAGAAAATTTTATCCTAATACACCAATAATTGGATTAAGTCAAAAAAGCCAGGAATTTGAACAAGAGTATTTTAATAGAACTTATAATAAACAAGAAATTGGTGAAAACATTAAAACATTGGATTTAACTTTTAATGGGGATTACGCAGCATAAATAAACAGAATTTATTTCTTAATCTTATATTCTGAATGTCCAAAATGTATAAGCAAGTCTACTTTTGGCTTTAATTTATCTAAGAAAGGTAAATCACAAGCACCAAATGTTGGCCCAATCCATATTAAACACTTGGCCTTTGATTCTTGTTCAATAAAATCAGCAATTTCAATAGACTTATTAGCCAATCCTCTTGGAAACTGCAAGCATACAAGTTTGGCTTTTTGTTTTTTTATATTATAAATAATTTTATCTAATTCTAAATCATAATTTGATTGTATTTTGTATCTTGCTTTTGCCATTTTCATAAGCATATTCAGAAATCTTAATTTTAATATCTTTTCTTTTTCTTTCTTAGTCTTCAGAATAAATAAAATTCACAAAATCTCTTGCTTGAAATAAAAGTTTTCCACCTTTTTCATATTCATAAGTATTTTCATTAAACCTGCCTTGATAAACTGAAATTGTTAAATTAGCTTTTGTTGGCAATGCATCTTTTGCTTCTTGCATACTTGAAAATTCAGTATCAATACTCCAATCCCATGCCCAATCAAGAAATCCATGATCGAAACTTTCCTCTATTCTTGAAATATAATTCTCTTCAGGCAATTCATGGGGATTCCAATTA
>JAHJTU010000073.1 GCA_018829485.1 Nanobdellota archaeon
ATAACTTTGTCTTTGCCAATTGCAATAATAAAAGGCCCTAATTTTGGTCCTTGGCTTTTGTTTAAAATGATTTTGTAAAGTAATTCAAAGAATTTTGCAGGCTTAATATTATGCTTTTTTGCTGCTTCATAAATTCCCTGTTGAAGTTTTTCTGAATCACTTTCTTTTTTCAAAATAATTGCAAGTTCTTTTAATGCTTTTTTTTCTTGCATGCTTATTTCCTTTTTCACAGAAGCATTAACTTTTCCAGAAATGTCAATTTTTTCTTCTGGAACATAATGCAGCCAATTCTTTGCATACACAAGCATTTTTCCAAGATGCTTTTCATCTTCCTTGCTAACTTTTTCCAAATGTCCTGTTTCTTCAAATGCCTTTAATGCCATCTTCAAGTTTTTTTCAGGATCATATGTTTGCACAACCATAGATGCAAATGCAAATGGAAGTGTTTTATGTATCTTTGGCTTTTCCAATTGCGAGATTTCATAAAGCCTTTTCAAATGTTCCTGCTCTTTTTTATTATCAAGTTTGATTTTTCCAAAATAAACTTTCTCATTATAATCATAATCATCATACAATGCAGGTAATTCTTTCCAAGAGAAACTTCTTGTTTTCATTAATCTCTTATTATAAAAAAATCTAAGAAGCTCAGCAGGAGCAACTTTAAGCCAGTCTTTTGGGTAAACAACATTTCCTAATGAAGCAGACATCTTTTTTCCATCTATTATAATATGCTCATAAAATATTGGTTGTGGCATTGGAAAATCAAGAATCTTTTCACAGATTTCTGCATTAACCCACCATGCTGATGATGGCACTTGATATTCTTTTCCTGCACCTTCTGAACATACTTTCCATAATGCCCATTCAGCTGCCCATTCACTTTTCCATACAAGCTTTCCTTTATCTTTCAATGGATTAGCAATTCCCTTATAACCACATCCTTTTGCTGTTGTTGTTTCAAAATCATAATCCTTGCATTCATATTTTACATTAGTTCCATCAAAATCTGTTATTCTTGGTGTAATTATCTTCCCACAATTCTTGCAAATTGGTTGCCATGGACTCCAATCATTAGGTAATGGATTAGTTCTGTACTTATTCAAAATTTCCTTAAGCTCTTTTATTGATGCAAGAAGTTTTTTAATATAAGGATTAAAATTCCCTTTCTTGTATTCTTCTCTTGTAGAATACTTTTTCATTTTAACTGAAACAAATTCATCAAGAACTTTCATATATTCAGCAACATTATGTTCAGCATAGCTTTTATGGCACTTATGAAAATCAGGAATATCACTTACAGGCATACCAAGATATTTTTCATATGATTTTGGCATTCCTTTTGGTATTTTTCTTAAAGGATCCATATCTTCTGCAACCCAAATTAATTCTGCTTTCCTTCCCTTATCCAGCAATGCCTTGACTACAGACTCTCCCCTTATTGTATCACTTAATCTTCCAATATGCAATACACCAGAAATACTTGCTGATGTTTTCACAATATACTTGCTTGGTTTCTTAATTGCCTTATTCAGATAATTGAATTTTTTCTTATTAATAATCTCAGATGCTAATTGATCAGCCCAGAATAATTCTTGTTCCTCCTGTTTTTTCTTTTCCATCTTATCTTCATTAATACTTTATTTCAAAATCCTTTAAATTTTCTAAATCTTCATCATTATATTCTACATTTTCAACTTTAGCACCAGAAGGACCCTCATAGCATAATTCAAGCATTTCTTTGATATTATCTTCTTCACCTTCAAAAACAGCTTCTACTCTTTCATCTTTAGTATTCTTAACCCATCCTTTCAAATTCAATTCCTCTGCTTTTCTATTAATAAAAGCCCTAAAGAAAGTGCCCTGAACTCTGCCAGAAATAAAAACATGAACTCTTTTTACTGACACTTCATCTCTTTCTTCATCCTCTCTTTTCTGCTCCTCTTCTTGCTCATCCTCTTTTAATCTTTCTATTTCTTCCATCTTAAATACAAGATGTTTTTGTTTTAAAAGTTTACTAATACTATAATAAATACACAAAAATTATAAACTTCAACTATCTCTATATAGCATGGTAGGGGAGAGGAATTTTTTTGAATTAGGAAGACAACTTGCAACCATTGGTTTGGATTTTAAGGAAATTAAAAAAAGGATTTCTAGTATGTCTAATATGCAGGAACAAGATAAAAGAGATATTTTCAAGGGATTTGCAAATGTTGTTATGGGTGATAAGCCAGAAGAAGCATATAGGGCTGGTAAGGAAGTTAATGACTATACTGTATTAAGAGATTCTTCTAAAAGGCTTCTTAGTAATAACTTAAGAACAGCACAAAGATTGGCAATTGATTTAGATGATGAGGAATTAATGGAATCAGTAATAAGAGAAGCTGAAATGAAAAAAGATACAATAACAGCAGAAATAATGAAAAGGCACTTGAAAGACAAGAAATTAAAAGACATTCATAATGAGTATGGGATATAATCTTGTTTAATTCAAAATCAACTTTTAAGAAGGATTTTTTACATTGTCCCATTTTTGCACCATATGTACCATTTATGAACCATTACCCACATATCTCAAAAACACAACTAAAAACATCAACACAACAAAATCACAGAAAAACTTTATCAGGTTTTAACATACTTTCTCTTTTTCTGAAAAGGCATACAAGTTTCTTTTTGTAGAA
>JAHJTU010000074.1 GCA_018829485.1 Nanobdellota archaeon
TTGGAATACCATTAGAAAGAATTCATTTTTTAGGAAGAGAACATAATTTCTGGGGTCCTGCTGGAAAAACTGGTCCTTGTGGTCCTTCAACTGAAATGTTTATAGACACAGGAAAAAAATCATGCTGCAAAAAATGCAATCCTGCATGCAATTGCGGTAAATATTGTGAAATATGGAATGATGTTTTTATGGAATACAACAAATTATCAGAAGGGAAATACACAAAACTTGTTCAGAAAAATGTTGATACTGGAATGGGTGTTGAAAGAACAATTTCAATTCTTAATAACAAAGGAATTTATGAAATAGAAGTATTTTTACCAATAATAAATAAAATCAAGGATTTAGCAAAAATCAGCAAGCCAAATGAAGAGCAAGAAAAAAATATAAGAATTATTACAGACCATATTAAAGCTTCTTGTTTTATACTCGGAGAAAGAATATGTCCAAGTAATCTTGACAGGGGCTATGTATTAAGAAAATTAATAAGGAAAAGCATTAGATATGCAAAAATTTTAGGAATGCAGAATTTTACAAAAACAATAGCAGAACAAGTACTAAATATTTACAAAGATGATAAAGATTACAAACACTTAATACAAAACAAAAACTTTATCTTTGAAGAATTAGAAAAAGAAGAGCAAAAATTCTCAAGTGTATTAGAAAAAGGATTGAAGAAATTTGAAATCATTGCACAAAACAAGAAATTAACAGGAAAAGATGCTTTTGACTTGTATCAGTCATATGGTTTTCCAATTGAAATGACGCAAGAACTTGCAAAAGAAAAGAAAATACAAATTAACATTAAGGAATTCCAAAATGAATTCAAAAAACATCAGAGTATTAGCAGGCAGGCAACTGAAAAAAGATTCAAATCAGGATTAGCTGATACAACAACAGAAACAACAAAATTGCATACTGCAACACATTTATTGCATAAAGCATTAAAAGAAATACTTGGTGAAAAAGTAAGGCAATGTGGAAGCAATATAACAGCTGAAAGATTAAGATTTGATTTTCATTTTGATAGAAAATTAACAGAACAAGAAATAAAAAAAGTGGAAAACAAAATCAACAAAAAAATCAAGGAAGCATTGCCAATAAAACAGGAGGAAATGACAATACAACAAGCAAAAGACAAAGGTGCATTGGCATTTTTTGATTCAAGATATGGAGAAAAAGTTTATGTTTATAGTATAGGCAATTACAGCAAAGAAGTTTGCGCTGGTCCACATGTTAAGAATACAAAAGAATTAGGAAAATTCAAAATAATAAAAGAAGAAAGTGTTGCAGCTGGTGTTAGAAGAATTAAAGCAGTATTAGAATAATTATCCTTTCTTCTTATGCCTCAAATGAGATTTAATAAAATTATCATAAGCATCTTGCAATCTTAAAACAATTAATCTGAAAAATCTTGAAATACTTCTTAACATTCTTGTAAATGGTCTTGATTCTATTAATGTTTTTTCAGCTTCTTGTACAAATCTTGCTTCTCTTAATAAATTAGCTTCTCTTGTAAGTATTGCTTCATGTAAAATTCTATTTACTTCTTCTCCTGCCTTTGCAATCTCAGCTGCAAACACATAAATTCTGAATACAAGATAAAATGGAAATACAGCAATTAATTCAAGCCAATAAAATCTAAAGAATTTTTTTACATTTCTTATATGATACCACTTGAATACTAAATCAGCAACAAGAAACAATACAACAATAGTGTCAAAAATAAGAACAGGAGTTTCATACTCATGCAAATCAACTAAACTCCATAAAGGATTATCAAGAATTATAACAATTGCAAGCAATATAAGCAAATATGGAACACATTTATCAACAAACTTTTCTATTGCATAAAAAGCATGTTTGTGTGTTAGTATTTGCTCTTTATCTTGCTCTTTGGTTTTCCCCTTTTTAATCATAATCTAAATCAAGGTTTTTAGAATAAAAACCTTTCTACCATAAATAAAAAAGAAAAAATAAAATAAAAATTTAAAACTTAAACTGAATCAAATTTATTGTTCTGGTTTTTCTGGTTCTTCTGGTTCTTCTGGTTGTTCTGTTGTTTTTTCTTTGCTTTCTGTTGTTTCTGGTTCTTCAATTATTTCTTCTTGAGCTTCTTCTTTTGCTTCTTCCATTGCAACTCCACAATGTTCTCCAGGTTCATTTGATTCAAATCCGCATTTAGGGCATTTGTATTTAACCATTGTAAAAGAATAAGGAAAAAAACTTTTATAAGTGTTACCATAATGTTTCAAAATATGTCTTGTAATATTCTGTAATTTCAGAATTAGTTATAAGAATTGAAGCTTCATTATTTCTTTCTAATGCATGAAATCCCAAATTTGTGCTTCCAATAATAATAGAATCATCAATAATCAAAAGTTTAACATGCAAAGTTTTTTTAGGATTATCTAATTTAGCTTGTATGCCATTCTCAATTAAGTAGTCAATTGTCTTCTTATTATCTTTTCCTATACTTGGACTCCAGTCACTTTCATCTAAAAGAACCCTAATTTTCACACCCCTTTCATGAGCATCAATTAAATCTTCAAGCAAA
>JAHJTU010000075.1 GCA_018829485.1 Nanobdellota archaeon
TATAAATGGATTAATAGAAAGGAATTAGAAAATGCCCATTTTGCTTTGATGAATGTCAGAATTAAGGATAGGCAACTTAAACAAAAAATTGAATTTATTTTTAAATTGTTGAACTCTGATATAAGATTCGAGAAAATTCATAGGATAAAAATTAGTGAAAACAATGATAAAGAGTTATTTTATGATTTTTCTGTTCCTCAGCATGAGAATTATATTGCAAATGGTTTTGTGGTTCATAATTCAACTTACAGATTGTATTTAAGAAGAGGAAAGCAGGGTTCAAGAGTGGCAAAGCTTATTGATTCTCCAAATCTTCCTGAAAATGAAATAGTTTATTATGTGAATGCTAGTGGAGTAAGTGACAAGGAAGAATAAAAAAGTGTAAATTAGTTTTAAGAAAATCGGACAAATCAAAAAAAAAACATTTATAAATGTAAATAATCTCTTTATTTAAGAGGTGAAAGTGAAAAAAAAAGTTTTTAATTTATTGTTTTGTAGTTTAATAATCTCGATTTTTATTTTATCTATATATCTTATTTTGGCTGCTGCAGCAGCACCTATTGATTTAATTATTAATAACAATGTGACTGTTCTTTATGATGAAGGAAATTTTTTCGTTAATTGGACTTCTGGAGGAGGGGGAGAAGCAGAAGGAAATTATACTGTTCACTTGTGGAAGGATAACCAATATGTGAATGCTACAGCAAATGCAAACAATAGTGTAACAGGTTATACTTTTGGTACTTCTGTAGAAGCAAATTATACATTTACAATTGCTGCTGTAAATTCAACAAATAATGATACCAATTCTACTATGAATGTTTCCATGTATGTAGATAGCACAGCCCCACCTGTAAATTGGACAAGTTCTGGATATAATAATGTAACATATAAAAAAAATACGAGCAAGTTGACTTTAAACATCTCTGTGGGCGATGCTCTTTCGGGAGTGGGTAGTGGAAATAGTTATTGTGTATTTAATATTAATGGAACAAATGAAACTGTTCTTGTTTCAAGTGGTTGGTGTAATACAACTCAATTAAATCTTACAGGTTTAGGAGATGGAAATCAAACAATCGATATTTGGGTTAATGATACTGTTAATAATGTTGGAGTTAATATTTCATCTTATGTTGTGTGGACAGATACCACAGTCCCTACGGCAACTTTTACTTGCAGTCCTACTTCTGTAAATAGTGGTGCTACGGTCACTTGTACTTGCACCGGGACAGATACAGGTGTTGGAGTTAATTCTTCCTTGACAACTGCTGCAGCAACTATCACTACTAATTCTACTTTGGGAACTTTTACTACAACAGATAATTGTACTATTACAGACTATGCAGGGAATACACATAATGATACTACTACATATACTGTTACTTCTGATGCTGTTTCTGGTGGCTCTTTTTCATCAGGCGGTACTAAATGGACAGGAACTTATGTAATCACTGACAATCAATTTAAAGAGGGATATACTAAATCACTTGAAGTTAAAAAGAGAGTAAAGTTTAAAGTGGGAAGCGCAGATCATTACTTGGGATTAAAAGAGTTAACAGAAACAACTGCTAAAATTGAAGTATCAAGTGTGCCCCAGGAAGCAACACTTTTTATAGGGGAGTCAATAAAATTTGATATTGATGGAGATGGATATTATGATGTGTGGGTAACTTTGAATTCTATTCTGGATAAGAAAGCAGATATAACCTTGAAATTTATCAATGAATTGATTATTGAAGATCTTGGAGGGGAAGAACAAATAGAAGAAGATCAAAAAACTGGTGAAGCAGAATCCTTTACTGAAGAAGAGGGCTCCTTTTTAAAGCAATGGTGGTTTTGGTTGGTTGTTATTTTAGTTGTTTTAGGAATTTGGTATTATTTTAAAAGAAAAAATAATATTTATAAGATTTTTTCTTCAGTGAAATAATTTAATCAACTAATTTCTCTTTTGTAAAATTTTCTAGATATATTTAATACTTCTTTATAATAGAGTTTAAAAAGTTTTTTATATTGTGGTCCCGCAGTTAAATAAAAGAAACCAGAGGGTTTCTTTTAAATTTCCTCAAATTACGGAAAGGCGATTTCTAATTGTCTCCGTGGGAATCACATAAAATGTCAAGAGTAAAATTTCA
>JAHJTU010000076.1 GCA_018829485.1 Nanobdellota archaeon
AAATGATAGAAGATGTTAACATAGAAGCAGAAATCAGAGGAATTGAAACAGGAACAGTTGATGTTGAAACACCATTGTTTGACATCAGAGAAGATGATGACTATTCACACCAAACAGTTGTTAGAAAATACTTGACTTTGAAAATTCCAGCAAACATAAACCTTGGAGATGATATCACAGATGAATACACTCTTAGAATAAGAGCATCTAGTGATAAAACAGATGAAACATGGAATATTGATTTGGAAATTGAAAGACCAAGACACAACTTAGTAGTTCTTGACACACAAAGTACAATTTACCCAGTAAGTGCAGGTGACACAGCATTAGTTGAAGTTGTTGTAAGAAACAGAGGAAGCAAAGTCTTAGAAGACGTTTTTGTTAAAGTAAGTATTCCAGAATTAGGAATCAGCAAACAAAAATACTTAAGAGATTTAGCACCTTTGGAAGAACCAACAGACTTTACAGACTTCGATGATGACTTAACAGACAAAGCAGTTGCATATGTTAGATTAGAAATTCCAACAAATGCTGTATCTGGTGATTACACAGTTAATATAAAAGCATACTCTCTTGACAATGTAGTTAAGGGAGAAGATACTTCAGTATTGACTGTAAAAGGTATTTCAGCTGGAACAGCACAAACATCTGTTATTGCAGATGCTACAACTAAAAGTGTTGCAAGAGAACAAGGTGTTGTTTACAAGGTTATGATTACAAATCTTGGAAACACAGCACAAGTTTACAATGCAGAACTTTTGGGTGTTAACTTTGGAACTTCAAGCGTGAATCCTGCTGTAATTTCATTGACACCAGGAGCAACAGGAGAATTCAATGTATTTGTTTCTCCATCAAACACAGCAACTCTTGGAGCACACAACTTTAATGTTGTTGTCAAATCAGGAGCACAAACTGTTAAGACATTAAACTTGAACGCAGATGTCACACAAGGAGCAACAACTGACAAGCTTAAACAGAACTTAATTGTTATTGCAGTTATCTTGGTAGTTATCTTGATAATTTTAGCAATAATAATTGCAGTTGTCACAGGAAGAAGGCCTGAAGAAGAAAAACTATACTAAATACTAAATCTAAGTTTTCTTAGATTTGTTTTTTTCTTTTTTTATTTTTTATTATTAATCTTATTTAATGACTTATTTCTTTACTACTATTTATTAATGATATTGAAAAAAACATATGGTTTTTACTACAATAAAGTTTTTATATACTATAACCTTTCTGAAATGATAAAAAATGAACAAAAAAAGAGTTATTTTAACAAGCCTACTTGCTGTAATGTTAATGCTTATTGTAATTAGCATTGCAAGTTCACAAACCTTTGTTCTTACAAAAGAAACAACTTCACTTAATACATGCCCTGGTTCTACTTTACTTGTAAAAACAAATGTAGCATCAGCAGATTCTGGAAGCTTTACTGTTTCTCAATCAGGCAGTGCATCCCAATTCACAATTACTGTTCCTACTGGATTCATTCTTTCTTCAGGTGAAACAAAAACACTTTTCTCATATGTTACCCCACCTTCAACAACCCAAAAAGGAGTTTATAATTTACAAATAAATGTCAATTCTCAAGGTGTAAGCAAAACAGCAGATTATTCTATTATAGTTGAAGATTGCAGAAGTGCATCCTTGCAAATAGAAACACAAAAACAAATCTGCCCAGGAGAATTAGCAACATTCAAAGCAACATTAACAAATTCTGGAAGATACACAGAAGAATATAATATGATAGTACAAGGCCCTGCAAAAGAATGGTCAACATTAAGTGATTCTTTTGTAAGACTTGATGCAGGACAATCAAAAGAAATATTTGTTTATGTACAGCCTTCACAAGACAAAATAGGAACATATGATTTCACTTTAACTGCAAGTTCAGCTTCAAGAGCATACACATCATCAAAAGCAAATGTAAATGTTCTTGCATGCTATGATTATATTCTAACATCTGAAAAAGCATTGCATTCCTTATGTGAATCTGGAAAATTAACAGTTCCATTAACATTAGAAAATAAAGGAACAGTTTCAAATACTTACAAATTAAGTTTAAGTGCACCTAATTTTGTTACATTAGAGAAGAATTCAGTTAATTTAGCACCATCACAATCAGCAAATATTAACCTTATATTATCACCATCATTTGGAATTTCTGGAGACTTTCCTGTTAAAATAACAATAACAAGTGATTATGGAAAAGTTTCAAAAGCATTACCATTAACTGCAAGAGTTGAAAAATGCTATAATACACAAGTAGAAATTGCTCAAGAAACAGCAACATTATGCAGTTCATTTAAATCAGAGCAAGAAGTAATAATTAAAAACACAGGCAAGTATGATAATACCTTTACACTATCTTTAGTTGGAGAAGATTTTGCATCTTTAAATAAAGCATCATTAACACTTGCTCCAAATGAAGAAAAATCAGTTACATTAATACTTGCACCTAAACAAGAAACAATATCAAAAACATATAATATACAAGTTATTTCAACTGATTCTGTAAGCAAAGCATCTGCAAGTGATACAATAAAAGTCTCAGTTGTTTCAGAAGAGCAATGCTTCTTACCCGTAATAACTTTATCTCAAAATAGTGTAGAAGTTCCAAAAGATTCAGCTGCTGCTATTTCATTCACATTAGAAAATAAAGGAAAAGAAAATGCACCTTACATTATTGAATTAAATGGAAATGCACTTTCATTTGTGCAAGTTAATCCTTCATCATTAACTTTAGAGCCAGGAAAAAGCGAAACAATATTCTTACATATATCTCCTGGAATTGCTGTTTCAGAAGGAAATTATAATATTGGAATAACAGCAAGAGTAAAAGATTCTCAAATAACAGCATCAAATAATCTTGAAATAAAAGTTCTTCCACAAGCACAAGTTCCAATAATTATCCCAGGACAAGAAACACAGGAACAAACACCTTGGGAAAGAATAAAAGCATTTTTCATGAGAATATTTGGAATTAGTGCTTCAGAACAAACACAAGAAACACAAGAACAACAAGAAGTAGAAGAAACACAAGAGCAAATACAGGAAGAAGAGCCAGAAACAATACAAGAACAAACACAACCAACAGAAACAATAACACAAGAGCAAGAACCAGTACCAGAACAAACACAGGAAACACCAATAGGAGAGCAAAAAGATATTCTTGATTATATTAAAGATTTCTTCAGTAAAATAAAAGCAAGATTAACAACAGCAGCAGTAGAAGAGCAAGTACAAGAAGAAACAATAACAGATGAACAAGAAACACAAGAAGAAGTACAAGAGCAACCAACAGAAACAATAACACAAGAGCAAGAACCAGTACCAGAACAAATACAAGAAACACAACCAGAAGAAACAACAGAAGTGCAACCAGAAACAACACCATTATTAACAGGATTATCAGTTAAGCAATTTGTCAAAGATTATGCATATCATCTTGTTGCTGCATTAATACTTATCATTCTTATTATAATAATTGCAACAGGTTATTGGAAAAAAATAGTTGATTTCTTTGTAGAAGAAGAATCACCAGTAAAGAATACTAAGAATAATAAAAAATAAACAGGCTAAGTAAAGGAAGGGGAAATGTTAGAAAATAAATTCAATAGAGAAGAATATGAAACTTTCTTAATACAAAATGGTTGTGTGAGACTTGGTGGCAAGTACATACTTTCTTCTACAAAAGACTTATCTCCATATCATATTAATTTTAGAGAATTTGGAAATAAAGGTTATAATATACTTCTTAATATGATAGGAGATTTTATTAAAGAAAATATAGAAAACCATCAAAACTATCAATTTGTAGGAATTCCTTATGGTGCAATAGATATTGGAAATCAAATTTCAACAATAGTTGGCAATGGCAAAAGAGCTATTCTTAGGAAAGAAAAAATAAATGCTGATAAGGAAATTGATGAAGTTTTCGCAGGCCCAATGAATCCCAATGCAGGATCTGAAATCATTTTAATAGAAGATGTTTTAGTTAAAGGAAGCAATATTACTAAATATCTTCAAGCAGTAAGAGATTGTGGAATAGAAGTTAATAAAGCAATAATTCTTTGTGATAGGAGGGAAAATGCAAGTGATTCTATGCCTACTGTTGGTGATAGTAATTATAACAGAGAATATGAATCTTCAACAGATAAATTAAAAGAAAAAGGATTAGAACTTTTTGTTCTAACAGATGTTCATTCTTTAATTCCAAGAGCAATAAAAAGAAGATATTCAAAAGAGAATGTCATAAAATTAGATGAGAAAGGTGTACAAATTGTATTTGAAATCTTACAATATTATGGGAGAAATGGATTTGATAGGGGTGGAATAAAAGAAGGAAAAATCACAATTAATGAATTTATTGATTTTCCTTTTACTCAAGAAATTATAGGTGTTGGAGATTATTTTAATACAAAACTTTTACAATCATTTATTCAAGAGAATGTTTTAACAGCAAAGAATTTCTAATAAATCATGATAGCTCGGCATAGCTAGGCTAAGAAATGGGGGTATTAGAAAAAAATAATCTTAATGGGGATTGAGAAAAATATTCTAGTACCTCTATTTTTCTTTATCTTAATTTTTTTTATTTCTTAATGGTATATTAATGATCTAATTTCAAACTAATTACTTTGCTTGAGCCATTCTGCATGCTTATTCCATAAAGCTTATCAGCAGCACCAATCATTGCATCATTATGTGTTATGCTAATATACTGGGCTTTCCTAACATATTCTCTAAGAAGTACTGCAAGCCTTTCACTATTCCTCTTATCTAAGTCAGCATCAACTTCATCAAGCAAATAAAAATGATGCGGTTTAAATTCCTGTATTGCAAAAATAAATGCTAATGCTGTCATTGTCTTTTCTCCACCACTTAAACTTCTTTTATCAAGATATTTACCTTTTGCAATTTTAATCTTAATATCAATACCTTCACCTTCTTCAAATGGATTTTCCTTATTTTCTAATTCAAGAAATGCAATTCCTTTAATTGCAAGTTTTTTAAAAATCCTCATAAAGTTTTCATTTATCTTATTAAAAGTATCCATAAATGCTTTTTTCTTTTTCTTGTCAATTTCAGCAACAATCTTTAAAATTTCCGCTTTTTCTTCTACAAGTTTATCAGCTTTTCCAACAATAGAATCATATTCTTTTTTTGCTTCATCATAAATTTCCAAAGCTTTCAAATTAATGCTTCCAAGCACTTCAAGTTTTTGCTGCTTGCTTGTAATTTCTTCTTTAAGTATCTCCTCTCTTTTCTTAATTGTTTTAGCATTCTCAAGAACTTTTTCATAAGGTTGCAATTCTTGTTTCAAATTTTTCATATCCTCATCAAATCTTGCATTTTCAATTTCCAAATGCCTTAATACAGAATCAATCTGCCACCGTATCTCCTCTCTTTTCTTAATCTCTTCTTCTTTAGCTCTGTATTTCTTTTCTAATCCACTTCTTTGGTCAAAAAAGCCCTTGAATTTTTTCTCAAAACCTTTTGCAACCTCTTCAGTATCTCTTTCTTCTGATGCAGTATCATATAATTTTTTATCAATTTCTTTTACTAATTCATGCAATCTTTTATTATCCTCTTTACCCCTTTTAATAACAAGTTTCATTCTTCCAATTTCATTTTCAAGAACTCCCCTTCCAATCTCAAGATTTTGAACAGTAACAAATTTTTGAGGTGAAGCTAAAGTATCTCTGTTTTCTTTAATTTTCAAAACTAATTCTTTAATAATCAAACAAACATTTTCAACACTTTCCAAGAAATTAATTAATTCTTGCTTCTCAACCTTTCTTTCTCTTAATCCCCTGATTTTTTCAATAACACCCTCTATATTTCCAATAAGTTTTCTTTCATCATGCATAATCTCTTTTCCAATTTCTTTAGAATCTATGTTTTTTGGTTTTTCTTTTAATTCTTGTTTCTTTTCAATTAAAGATTTCTCATTTTGCTCTAAATCATAAATTAATTGCTTTTCTTTTTCAAGATTACTTTTAATTTGATCAACTAAATTAGATTTTCTAGCTTCCAAAGATGCAATATTACTTTTTATTTCCACAAGTCCTAATCTTAAATCTGTCTGCTCTTTTCCTGTTGCTTCTTCTATTCTCTTTGTAACATTTTCCATCTCATTAAAAAAAGAATTAGCTTCTTTCTGCATTCCAATAATTTCATTCTTTATACTATCTAATTTTTTCCTCTCAGTTTCAATCTTTTTCAAGAAAGTACTTGCTTCTTTTTCTCTATTGGAAATTTGCTTAATAATTAAAGCTGCTTTAAAAATTTCAACATCTTCTTTTAATTTTTTGTATGTTAATGCCTGTTTTCTGTCTTTTTCCAAATCAACAAGATACTTTCCTCTTTCATTTAAAATAGTGCTGATTTCTTTTAATCTGTCTTGTGTTTTTTCCAATTCCCTTAAACTTTTCTTTTTCCTTTCTTCATAAACACTTATTCCTGCAATATTCTCAATAAGAAATCTTTTATCTTCATTTCTCATTTCAACAAATCTGCTTATTGCATGCTGCAAAACAATATTAAAACCATGATGAGAAATCCCTGCCTTGTTCAAGAGTTCTAATACTTCTTGCCTTGTTTTTGTTTCATTATTAATCTTGTAAATACTTATCCCATTTCTTCTGACTATTCTTGTAACTTTTATTTCTTTATTATCTAAAGGAAAGATTTTTTCAGAATTATCCAAGCATAAATCAACAACAGCCTCACTTGAAGGCTTGCCTGTTTCTCCACCATTATAAATTAAACTTGAGGATTTATCAGCTCTAAGTCCTTTGCTTCCAATTTTACCTAAAACAAAAAGAATACCATCAGAAATATTGCTCTTACCACTTCCATTTGGCCCAACAATGCAACTAAATCCTTTATCTAACTCAATCTTGGTTTCTCTTGCAAAGCTCTTAAATCCTTTAAATGTCAGGCTCTTTATGTATGTCATTCTCTTTTTTTGGTAGTATTTTATAGAACTTAAATTTTATAAAGTTTTATACTTACTAAAGTCCATCCATTAAACATAACCTTTTTATTTCAATATTATCAAATCCCATTTAGGATAATAATCTTTTAGTTTGTTTATTTCTAACCCAAATCCTTTTAGCTTCTGGTAAAAATAATTTTGAAGTAACTAATT
>JAHJTU010000077.1 GCA_018829485.1 Nanobdellota archaeon
AAAAAGAAGTTCCAATTAAAGCTCATCCTTACGCTAAAGAAGAATTTGGTTCTGGTTTGGTTATGATGTGCTCTTTTGGTGATTTAACTGATATAAGATTTTTCAGAGAAAATGGAATAGAACCAATAATTGCAATAAATGTAGATGGCAAGATGAATAAGAATGCAGATTTTCTTGAAAATATGAATATAAAAGAAGCAAGAAAGAAGATTATTGAAATGCTTAAAGAAAAAAATCTTCTTGTTAAAACAGAAAAAATAAAACAAAGAGCACCAATTTGCGAGAGAAGTAAAGATGGAATTGAATTTATTGCTTTGGAAGAATATTATTTGAAACAATTAGAATATAAAGATAAAATTTTGGGAATTGCAAAGAAAATAAATTTCTATGATGATTCAAGCAGACAGATTCTTATTGATTGGATAAATTGTTTGAGTGAAGATTGGCCATTAAGCAGAAGAAGATATTATGCTACTCCAATTCCTTTATGGAAATGTAAAAAATGCAATGCAAAGATTGTTGGTAAGAAAGGAGAATATCATCAGCCATGGAAAACAAAGAAAAAATGCAAATGTGGAAATATTATGGAGGGAGAAACAAGAGTTTTTGATACTTGGTTTGATTCATCTATTTCTCCATTATACATTTTAGGTTATGAAAGACATAAAGAATTTTTTACAAAATCATTTCCATGCACATTAAGACCACAAGGAAAAGAAATTGTTAGAACATGGTTATATTACACATTGTTAAGAGTATATCAATTAACAAAAAAACCTGTTTTCAAAGATGTGTGGATAAACTTCCATATTTTAGATGAGAAAGGTAGAAAAATGTCAAAAAGATTGAATAATATTGTTGATCCTTTAAAAGTTATTGAAACTTCTGGAAGTGAAGCATTCAGATTATGGAGTGTAATTGAAGGTAATTTAACAAAACAAGATTTCCAATGTTCTGAAGAAAGAATTTCTGCTGAATTTAAAACATTAATCAAATTATGGAATGTTGCTAAATTTATTTCATCATTTGAATTAAAATCACAACCAAAATTATCAGAATCTGACAAGTTAATGATAAATTATATAAATTCTTTAATTGAATTTTCAGATAAAAAATATTCTGAATATAACTTTTTTGAGCCAGCAATAAAACTAAGGCATTTCTTATGGGAAATTTTTGCTTCACATTATATTGAATTAGTAAAATCAAGAGCATATAATTCTGAGAATAAATTTACAAAATCTGAACAAGCGGGTGCAATATATACATTGCATTATTGTTTGAAAAATTTATTGCAATTATTTTCCCCAATAATTCCAGCAATTACATATAAGATTTACGATGAAATATATAAAAAAGATGTTCATAATGAGAAATTTCCAAAATCAAGCAAAGCTTTTGCAATAAAAGCAAAATTTGAATCCTTGCTTGAAATCAATAGTCAAGTATGGAAAATGAAAAAAGATAAAGGTTTGAGTTTAAAAGCAAGTGTAAAGAAAATTGAATTGCCAAAGAAGTATGAAAATCTAAAAGGTTTGATTCTAGATTTAAAAGCTGCTCATAATTCTAATGAAGTTGTCTTTTCAGGTGTGAAAGAAGTAAAGATTAAATTCTAAGTTCCTAAGAGAAAAGTTTAAATTCTTTTAGTATATTATAAAAAAGTCTTTTATGACATACAGAAATGGAAGAAGATTTTAGAGAAGAAAAAGATTATGAACACCCTGTAGTTATTGAGCATGTGGGAGTATTAGAATACGAAGATTTTCTGAATATAGGGGAAAAAAGATTTATTTTAAAGTATAAAGAACCGGGTATTTTGGTTCCAGGAGAGATTATTGATTTTAAATACAAGGTTTCAGAAAGAGATCCAAGTATTTCTGTTTCAAAAATCAGAGAAATATCAGAAGAAGAACAAGCACCATTGGAAAAGGTAATAAGAGAAAGAAAGGGTTTTCAAGGATTAATTGTTTTTGGTAATGGTTAAGGAAAATGGTTTTATTAATTACAAAATCAGAGGATGGATTTAAAGAAGCTGAATATGTTAAACCATGTAGTTTATCTTATGGAGGAATTAAAGAAGTAAAAGATGCAGAAGCCATACCTTATAAAAACCTGCATCATGTTTATACTTCTGGCATTTCAGGCAATAATCTTGAAGAAATAGTTAAAGAATCCTTGGAAGAAGCTGAAAAAAATGCTTGTGAATTTTTAAATATTGAAGAAACAAAAACAAAGATTGGCAATTCTACATTATATCTTCTTAATTACTATATTTAAAATTCTTATTTCTCAACATTTTTAAAGTTTTAATCCTGTAAGAGCTCATGAGACCTGAAGAAATTGCCAAATTAATTAAGAGATTAGATAGTATTAGAGGCAGACATACTGAATTAATTACTGTGTATGTTCCTGCTGGTTCTAATATTCTTGCAACATCTAAGCAATTAGAATCTGAAAAATCAACTGCTACAAATATAAAGAGCAAATCAACGAGGAAAAATGTTATTGAAGCTTTAGAGAAAATTGTCAGAGAATTAAAGGGAGTAAAAAAGACTCCTGAAAATGGATTAATAATTTTTTGTGGAAATACTTCAGATAAAGAGGGGCAGCAGAATATTGAATTCTTTGCAATTGAACCACATGTTCCAATGAATATTAAGATGTATAGGTGTGATCAAAGGTTTTTAACTGAACCAATAAAAGAAATTGTTGAAAAAAGAGACAAGTATGGCTTGCTTGTTCTTGATAGGCATGAATCAACTTTTGGCTTGCTTGATGGTAAAACAATTATTCCTTTATCACATCATACATCTGAAGTTCCAGGCAAATTTAAAGCAGGAGGACAAAGTGCAGCAAGATTTGCAAGAATTAGAGAGGAAGTTTCTAAAACATTTTTCAAAAGAACAGCAGAGCATCTTATCAAGGAATTTGGAGATGCAAGTGGAAGAGAAATTAAAGGAATAATTATTGGCGGGCCAGGGCCAACAAAAGAAGATTTTTTAGCTGAAGTTGATTTGGGAAGATTAAGAGAGAAAATCCTTTCAGTAGAAGATATTGGTTATGCAGATGAACATGGCTTGGATTTACTTGTTGAGAAAGCTGAAGGTGCATTAGAAAAGGCAGATATTACAAAAGAAAAGAACTTGATGAAAGAATTTTTTGAATTGCTTGGAAGGAAAAAGAGCAAAGTTGCATATGGAGAATCAAATGTTAAAAAAGCCTTGCAGGCGGGTGCAGTTGATAGATTATTAATTTCAGAAGATTTTGATGAAAATAATCCAGAAGTTTCAAAAGAATTCCAAAAGATGGCAGAAGATATTGCAGCTGAAGTCTTTTTTGTATCAGTTGAAACAGAAGAGGGAATATCATTCAAAAATATTTCAGGAATAGGAGCATTTTTAAGATTCTCAGTTCAATAGGGAAAAAGAAAATGAAAGAAAAAAAGGAAAAAGAGCAAGAAAAAGAAGGACAGGAGTTGGGAGACAACATACAAGAAAGACAGGAAACACTAGCAACTCCAGAAAATAAAGAAGAACTTGTTGAAGCATTGCTTTTTATTTCAGGAAAATTTCTTTCATTAGAAGAGATTTCATCATTCTGTAATTTGGGAATTGGAGAAGTAAGAGCAATTCTTGAAAATTTGTTAAAGAAGTATTCTCAAGGAGCAATAACAATACTTGGAAGAGATGATTTTTATAAAATGGATGTTAAAACACAATACTCTTCTTTAATAAATAAAATAGCTTCAGGAGAAAGTGAATTTAGCAAAGCAGAACAGCAAACTTTGGCTGTTATTGCATATAAAAAGCCAATAAGACAGAGTATTATAATAAAGATAAGGGGAAACAAAGCTTATGACCATGTTAAAAAATTCCTTGAGTTAGGATTATTAACTTCAAAAAAGGCAGGAAGAACTTACATTCTTGACTTAAGTGAAAATTTTTACAATTATTTTAGTATAAGTGAGGGAAAATTCAAAGAATTAAAAGATATAAATATAGCTAGTGGAAATGGAGACTAAACACATATACATATTGCTTGCAGTAATTTTTATTCTTTCATGTATTTTTAATTCTTTTATTCTTTTTTCAAAACCATTAAATGAAGATGCTTATTTTTCATTAAGATATGTTGAAAATATC
>JAHJTU010000078.1 GCA_018829485.1 Nanobdellota archaeon
AAAACACAATATTCTTCTTTAATAAATAAAATAGCTTCAGGAGAAAGTGAATTTAGCAAAGCAGAACAGCAAACTTTGGCTGTTATTGCATATAAAAAGCCAATAAGACAGAGTATTATTATTAAAATAAGAGGAAACAAAGCTTATGACCATGTTAAAAAATTCCTTGAGTTAGGATTGCTTACTTCAAAAAAAGAAGGAAGAACTTACATTCTTGACTTAAGTGAAAATTTTTACAATTATTTTAGTATAAGTGAGGGAAAATTCAAAGAACTAAAAGATATAAGCAAGGAAAATGGAGAATAAACACATATACATATTGCTTGCAGTAATTTTTATTCTTTCATGTATTTTTAATTCTTTTATTCTTTTTTCAAAACCATTAAATGAAGATGCTTATTTTTCATTAAGATATGTTGAAAATATCAAAGAAAACTTTCTTCCTTTATTTAATGATGATTTAAGTTATGGTGGGAGAGCAATTGAAGAGCCTTTCTTATTTTATTATTTGCTTGCTTTATTTTCTTTAATTCATATTTCATTAATAAAAATAATTCCTATTCTGCTTGCTTCGTCTCTTGTTTTAATCACTTTTTTAATTTCAATTAATTTCACAAGCAAAAGACTTTCCTTAATTCCAGCAATTTTTGCAGGATTTGTTCCAGCAATGTTTGGAATGAATTTAATTTCTTCAACAATATTGGCATTCCCAATTCTTTTTCTGCTTCTTTATTCATTAAATAAACTTGAGAATCCACTATTTCTTTATTTGTTTCTGATTCTTTCATTTATTCTGCCTTTAGTTTCATTCTTGTCCATTTTCTATATTTTTGCGATACTCATTTACATACTAATAATGGGTATTGAGAAGAAAAGAATTATGGGATTGGAAAAAGAGGCATTGATTTTTTCTCTTTTTGTTAACATATTTATTACACTTTTCCTTTTCAGAAATTCTCTTTTAGCTTATGGGCCAGCATTCATACTTCAGAATGTTCCTCTTGCAATACTTGCTGACTTTTTCAAAGAATTCACTTTAATTAAAACATTGGGAAGCATTGGAATTGCAACTCTTGTTTTTGGTGCAAGCGGATTTATTTTTTCATTCAGAGAAAAAAATTCCCTTTTTCTTTCATCTTTCTTAATAACATCTCTTATATTTCTATGGTTAAAGTTAGTTCCTTTTGAGAATGGTTTAATAATTTTTTCATTAACTCTTGCATCATTATCCGCTTTAAGTTTGAAAAATTTTAATTCATACATCAAACAGACAAAATTTTCAAAATACAAAGAAAAAATAATTGTTTGGATTTTTATTATTGTTATTTTGCTGTCTGTAGTTCCTTCTGCTTTTGCAGTTATTACTTTCCAAAGTAAAGTAAGCAAAGAAACTTTTGTTGCATTAAAGTTTTTCTCTGAAGAAAATAAAGATAAAGTTATTCTTGCTCCTTATGAATATGGACATGCAATAACATATTTGGGAAACAAGAATGTTGCTGATTCATTATTTTTGCTTGCTCCTTTGCCAGAAAAAAGAGTTAAAGATATTGATTTAGTTTATATTTCACAAAGCGAGTCATTGGTTTTAGAAGTTTCAAAAAGATATTTGGTTGATTTTATTATTTTTGATAAATACATTTCAGAAAAATATGAGATTCAAAAATTGCCATTTGTAGAAGATAAAAAATGTTTTTCAAAAGTATATGATAAAAATGAAGTTGAAATTTACAGAGTTAAACCCGCATGTTAGTAAAAAAACAATAAGTATAGCAGTGCTTATTATCTTATTCACTATTATCTTTGCTGCTTCTATCCTAATAAGAATTTACTTATTTGATAATACAAGTTTACCGGGAAAAGAAGCTCATTTTAATGTTAATACTGCAAAAGATTTATCAAGTTTCAAAAAAAGTTTTGTTGTTGGAGAAATGGCTGTTCAGGAATTATTATGGCCTCTTCTCATCGCTTCTGTTTCCTTATTATTTAGAATTCCGCAAGAAATCAGTATTATCATGCTCTCTTTCTTATTTGGAATTGCATCTATAATTTTAATTTATTTTATTATAGAAAAGATGAATTTCAAAAAGAAAAACATGGCAATGGCTTTCTTCTTGATTTCTCCTGTAACAATCTGGCTTTTCTCAACTTTTAGCAAATTTATAATTCCGTTTTTCTTTTCATTACTTGCGATTTATTATTTATTATCAGATAAGAAATTTCTTGCAATTCTTGCAGTTGCACTAGTGTCTCTTTTTGGATTAGTAAGTAGTTTATCTGTTCTGGCTTTATGTTTTTTAGCTTACAAAAAAGGGTTTTGGAAATGGTTTATTCAGGCTTTTTCAATTTCTTTTGCGATTAATATTGGTTTGTACATTTTATCTCCTTATATCGGGATTTTCAATTTTAATTTTAGCAGTATATTTTCAATTTTCTTTGCATTATCAGAAGTTGGAGTAAATATGTTTGCTTTCTTGCTTGGATTTATGGGAATATTTATGACATGGAAAGAAAGAAAAGAGAGAAAAGAATTATTTTTGGTTTACCTTGTATTTGTTTTACTGTTTATTTTTTCTATTACAAATAAAGATTTTGTTTTCTTTTTTAATTTTATTTTGATTTTTTTAGCTTCAATAGGATTTCTTAAATTACTAGAAAGAGACTGGACTTCTGATTTAATTAAGAAGTTAACAATTCTAATACTTGTTATTGGATTAGTTATTCCCTTAATATTTATGCCAATAAGAATTGCATATTTACAACCAGATGATTCTTTAATTGAATCTTTGACATTTTTGAAGAGCCAAGAAGATGGAAAAGTTTTTGGTGTAAAAGAAAATGGATTTTGGATAAGAAGCTTTTCTGATAAAGAACCATTTATTGATGAGTTTAAAGCACAAGTAAAACCAGAAATTGATGAAAAGGCTATGTCATTATTTTATGAAAGAAATATTGATTCATTAGTTAATACTTTTAATGAAGAGGGAATAAAATATGTTCTTGTTGATTCAAAAATGAGACATTTATTTAGAACAGATGATGAAGGAATAATGCTTTTGCTAACAAGAAGTTTTAAGTTTACTAAGATTTATGATAAAGATAATATACAAATATGGAAATTATCAGAAGAGACAATAGAAAGTGTTAACAGAAATCTTTAAGAAGAATATTCCTCTGTCATAATAAAAGGAGTAACCTAATGGCATTTATTGATTTTATTTTATATTTTGCAATTTTCTTTGGTCTATTTACAGGAATATTCTTTATATTGACTTTTTTTGAGAATAAAAAATACATTGCTGATCCTAAAGCATCAAAGTTTCCAAAAGTCAGCATTATTGTACCTGCTTATAATGAAGAAAAAACAATTAAGAAAACACTAAATTCTCTATTGAATGTAAATTATCCAAAAGATAAATTAGATATTATTTTTGTTGATGATGGAAGTAAGGATAACACTCTTGAAAAAGCAAAAGAATATGAAAAGTTTGGTGTAAGAATTTTCCATAAAGAAAATGGTGGAAAAGCTTCTGCACTTAATCTTGGTTTGGAAAAAGCTAAAGGAGAACTAGTTGCTGCACTTGATGCTGATTCTTTTGTTTCTAAGAATTCAGTTATGAATATGGTTGGTTATTTTGAAGATTCTGAAGTAATGGCTGTTACTCCAACTTTAAAAATATATAATCCAAAAACATTATGGCAAAAAATACAAGTAACAGAATATCTTTTTGGTGTTTTCTTAAGAAAAGTTTTTTCATTTATGGGAAGTTTGCATGTTACTCCAGGACCTTTAACAATTTACAGAAAAAGTTTTTTTGATAAATATGGAAATTACGACGAAGGTAATTTAACAGAAGATATAGAAGTTGCACTAAGAATTCAGAGTAAAGGATATGTTATAGAAAATTCAATGAATGCAGATGTATACACTTTAGGACCTCCGACTTTCAAAAAGCTCATAAGACAAAGAAGAAGGTGGTATAGGGGTTTTCTTGATAATGTTTTTGCTTATCCAGAATTATTTAATCCCAAGCATGGTAATCTTGGATTATTTATATTGCCAGCTGCATTTATTAGTGTTATTGTTGTATTTGCATTAGTTTCTTATTGGGCATACAACTTTTTATCAAATGTATTTTTACATTTAATTACAGAACCAGAATTTTTCCTTATTAAATTAAATCTTTTTATAACAAACATACCATCAACACTTCTTACTTATACTATTAAGCCATTAATTCCATTATCAGTAATACTAACATTAATTGGATTAACATATCTTTTATTGGCAAAAGTATACTCTAATGAAAAGCAGTCAATTAAAATTCCTTACATCTCTTACTTGATATTTTATGGTGTATTGTTTGCTTCATGGTGGAGTGTTGCAATATTTTCAAAAATATTTAATATGAAAATCAAATGGTAGAAAAGCTTGACAGAAAAAAAAGGAAGAAAGTTGTTTTAACTAAATACATTGTAGTTTTTCTTGCATCTGCTTTTATTTTTACTTTAGGGATAATTTTGGGACAGCAAATCGGACATATGAAAACAGCCTCTTTGAATAAAGTTATGGAAGATATGAAAACAGATATTGCAAGTGCTGAATTGCATTATATTCTTTCAACTGAAAATCCTTGTGACTTAACAGGATTAAATGAATTAGCATCAGAATTAGATAAAATGTCAAATCAGATATGGGAATTAGAAAAAGCTTATGGAAAGAATAATGAAGATGTTTTAAGACTTGCAAATTATTATTCAACATTGCAAATAAGGCATTGGATATTAGCAAAAGATATTTCAAATGAATGTGATGAAAAATATTCTCTTATTTTATTCTTTTATTCTAATATTGAAGGAGAATGTAAAAGATGTGAAGAGCAGGGGGATAATATTGCTGTTTTAAGGGAAAAAGATGAGGGAATGTACACTTATGCATTTAATATTAATCTGAATAATTTAGCTTTTAATACATTAAAATCAAGGTATAATGTATCAAAAACAGAGATTCCTGTAATCATAATTAATGATAAAAAGTATACTGGATTTAAGACTATAAAGAAATTACAGGAAATTATTTACGAAGAGTGATTAGAAAAATTTTATAAATTTAAGTGAACCTAATTTAACATGAAAGAATGCGAAATCTGTGGAAAGGCTGAAGAATTATTAGAAACAATTATTGATGGTAAGCCGGCTAATGCATGCAAAGAGTGTGCATTAATGAATAATGCTGTTATTCTTACAAAACCATCAAATGAAAAACTGAAAAAAGTTGAGAGAATTTTTTCTGTAAGAGAAAGATTAGAGGATGCTTCCAAAATAAAGGAAAAAGAGAAATTGAAAAAGCTTAAGGAAATGGAAAAGGGGCAAGCATTTCCTGACACTATTTCATATAGATTAAGAAAGGCAAGAGAAAAGGCTGGATTAAGCAAGGAAAAATTAGCTGATTCAATTGGGTTAAAATTAGAAGACATTAATAAAATTGAGGGTGGAGAAGAACCTTCAGAACAAGTATTGAAAAGATATAGTCAGTTTTTTAAGCAGGAGTTTAAACCAGAGAAAGAATTGCCTGAAGAAGCAGAGATTAATTTTAAAGATGAAAAAACAAGTTTAAAGGACTTGCTTAAAATGGCAAAGACTTTCTTTACTGGAAAGCCAGATAAGAAAACTGAAACTGCAGAGACAGAATTAGATGTTCTTAATGAAAAGGAAAAAGATTTAAAAGCAGGAAGTAAGGAGAAAATAAGAA
>JAHJTU010000012.1 GCA_018829485.1 Nanobdellota archaeon
ACAGAAAGTTCCTTAACTTGTTTAATATCAAATGCTTTAATGCTTTTTAATTTACTTGCTTTGCTTACAACAAGCAACAAGCCAGCACTCTTTTTGTTTTTTCTTCCTCTCATTTTACCTTTGCCAGCTCTTACTTTTCTTGTTGGAAAGAATGAATCTGTTTTTAGTATTGAAAGTAATGCCTGCTTTAGTTCTTTAATTTTATTTAATTCTTCAATTTTTCTTTCAACTATAATAGGAAACTCATTAGAAATACTATTCTTGTAATTATTTACAATTAATTTTGTAATAGCAGTAGATGCAAGTGCAGATTTCAAAGCTTTTTCTTTTTCTTTTTTATTGATTTTTAATTCCCACACTTTCTCTGCTTTTGGTGGATGAGCTCTTCTTCCTCCAACAGTATTAGGAGAAAATGCTCCTTGCCAATAAAATCTTCTTCCCCTTCTTGTTAATACTTTTCTAGGAACTCTTGAAATTCCATAACCATAAGCAGTCTTATAAGCTCTTCTTTTGTGCCTGATTTTACCAGGTGCAGAAGCTCTTTTACCTGCCATTATTGCAGATGCATAACTCTGTCTTTCTCCCCTTATTTCTGCTTTGAATACTTTTGAAATTAAATCTTCTCTTACATTCTCAGAAAAAAATGCTGGAAGCTCTATTTCTGTTTTCTTTTCTCCTGTTATTGAATAAATTTTAGCTTTCATTTTTTATTTTTTCGTTTTTGATGAACCTTTTCCTAAAAGGTTCTATCTAACAAATCTTAAAAATTTGTAATTTCCAATTTTCTTGCTTTTTCTTAATGGCATTGTTAATAATAAAGGTCTTTTTCCTGGCCCTTGCAAACTTCCCTTAATAACAAGGAAATTATTTCTTAGTATTCCATAATTATGAAATTCTCCTAATAAATTAGCATCTTCTTTTTTTCCAATTGAAAGTATTTGATTATTATATTGCACTCTTGTAAATAATCCTAATTGTCCTGCCATTGGAGCTCTGAATGATACTTTTGATGGTGTCCATGGACCTAAACTTCCAGGTCTTCTTCTTCCCTTTTCGCTTTTATGTGATTTTAATCCTATACCAAATCTTTTTATTGGTCCCTGAAGCCCCTTTCCTTTTGTTACAGCTCTTACATCAATTAAATCCAAATCAGAAAAAACATCAGAAACATTAATTTCTTTTCCAAGCAAGCTCTTTGCAATTTCATATTTTTTCTCAGCATTTTCAGCTTTAATCCCAATTTCACTCAAATCAGGCCTTTTCTTAATCTCAGCTTGTTTTGGCTGTGTATAGCAAATTAATCTTATATCATCATAATCAACATTTACTTCTTTTTTTTCTTGAGATTTTTTTGGCATTTTAATTTTTCTTTTTAATTCTTTATTAAGATTATCAGCAAGAACTTCAGAAACAACAATTCCATTTTTATAGAATCTTATAGACATTATTTTTATTGGCGGACATTCAATAATTGTGCATGGCAAAACTCTTTTTTCATTTAATGTCATGCTTTTGGGAGTTAAATCTTCTACTAACATTGTTGTCATTCCAACTTTATATCCAATAAACCCAATAACTCCTTCTTTTTCCTGTGGCTTAGCAATAGCTGTCCAGTTTGCACTAGGAACAATCTTAGCTGCTCTTTTTCTTGGCCAAAATTGCAAACTTCCCTTTCTTGGTTTATGTTTTGTTGGCATTTCCTTTACATCCCTTGCAGAAGTAAAAAACACGGCTTTTTAAAAGTTGCTTGTTTGCTTTAAATTACAAAATCTTTCTCTTTAACTTGTTCTTTTCCTTCTATATTAATTTTCCTGATAATCTTGCCTTTTCTTTTAGCTAATTCTCTTATTTTAGCAAAATCTTTCTCATTCTTAGGCAAAACTAATTCTTGAATAATAAAATCATGACTTATTTCAACATTCTTAGAATCAGTATTTATGTCAAATAAAAAATCTTTTACAATATTTACATCTTGTGTTTCTAATTTGCAAAAATCTGCCTTTGGCTTAGCATCTCCTTTAGAACTTGGCTTTGCGGTTTTTGGAGCTTTTGCTTTAATCTTAAGTATTGTATCTTGTGCTTGAAATGATAATGCAGCAAATGCATGTGGATGCTTTTCCAATATATCTAAAATTTCTTCTTTTGACATTTCTTTATCAATAAGAAACTGCTTAACACCCATGAATTGCTTTTTACCTTGATACTCAATTCCTAAATCTTTTGCTGAGATTATTGCTCCCTTAACTTTTGCTTTTCCAGTTAGTTTTTTTGCAACAACATATACTAGTTCATTTGCAAATTCTGCTGTTGTTCCAATTTTCCAAGCATTTTTAGTTTTTCTTACATTAATCACAGCCCTGTCTTTAAATTCGCCTTTACTAAATTTCTGAAACTTTATATGCACGCTATCATCTATTTTTCCATCAAAAATCTTTTTTATGAAATTCATTTTATTCTTTAGTTGTATTGTTTTATATGTTTGTCTTTCAGTTTATAAATATTTATAAATGTGGTTTTATATTAAGTTTAATGGAAAGTGGCATTGCAAGACCAGTGATTTTAGCAAGATATTTACCTACTATCTTTTTTATCTTATTGCTTGTGCTTTCTTATTTTGTTATTAAGCCATTCTTATTCACTTTAATTTTCTCTGTAATTCTCGCATATCTTCTTACACCATTGCATATATGGATTCAAAAAAGAGTAAAGAATCCAAATGCGAGTGCTTTAATTTTAATAATACTATTAGCATTAGTTCTTTCAATTGGTGGATTTTTCTTTGTTAAAACAGTTGTAAATGAAGCAAGAAGTGTTTATTTTTCATTAAGAGCAGCTAACATTGGACCAGAAGGATTTGAAGAAATATTTAATTCTCCTTATATTAAAACAATCTTTGAAAAAACAACTTTGACAATTATAAATAAAGGAACAGAATTTCTTGTATCTTTGCCTTTGTTCTTTTTGAATATTGTTATTATGCTCTTTGTCTTATTTTATGCATTTAAAGAAAAGAATATTGGAAGAAAAATAGTTGATGTTCTGCCATTAAGAGCATCTTACAAGGAATCTTTATATAATGAAATAAAAAAAGTAAGCAAATTAGTTCTTTATGGCTTTATTGTTGTTGGTTTAATACAAGGAATTATTGGTGGATTAAGTTTTTGGATTTTTGGTGTTCCTAATCCTTTATTCTGGACTGTTGTTATGATTGTTGCATCTATTTTACCAATAGGACCATGGCTTGTATGGGTTCCAGCAGCAATTTTCAAGTTTATTGCAGGTGATATGATTGCAGCATTTGGATTAGCATTATTTGGTTTTGTAATTACTAATAATATTGACTTATTTCTTAGGCCTTTACTTGTTAGCAAGAAAGCAAACATACATCCTTTAATTGTACTAATAGGTGGTTTAGGAGGAATTCTTGCATTTGGAATTATTGGTTTAATTATTGGGCCATTAATTATTGCATTTACAATTTCATTTTTAAAAGTATATAGAGAAGAACAAAAAAGAATTACGAGAGAAAGAGAAAGGCTTCTTAAACATAAAAAAAATCCCAAATAATGACTTAATTCTCCCAATTTTATAGAGTAACCAAAAGGTATTTAAATACCCATCAATTAGAAAATTTAGGAATCGTTTTAATAATAAAAACAAAATTAAAAAGAGGTAAAATGAATAACTCATATAAGCATATTGCTTTAGGTTCAGTGTTCTTAGTGTTAGTTTTGCTGAGTGTTTACATGGTAATAGCAGCTGCCACTGAGGGTTGGTTTTTCTTAAACATTTCTCCAACCAACCAAACATTTACTTCAGATACAACACCACAATTTGAATTTAATATTTCAGGTAATGCAACAACTTATAATGCTTCTCTTTACATAAGTGGCATATTCAATGGTAGTATTAATGCATTAAATGCTACCACAGTAAGGATAAACACCTCATCAACCTTAACAGATGGAGAATATACATGGTATATAAATGCAACTAATGGAACAGGAGCTAATTGGACAAATACATATACAATAACAATAGACAACACACTGCCAACAATTAACTATCAAGGACTTACACCAGAAAATAACTCATATAGGGCAATACCTTCTATTTTCATTAATGTAACAGCAACAGATACAAACTTTAACAAAATAACTTTCTATTTATACAATAGTACACCAACACAAATTAATTCAACAGAGGTATTAAGCAATAGGAATCCTACAATAAACTTCACAGCTCTCTCTGACGGAGTTTATACTTATAATGCAACAGCAGTTGACAATGCAACAAACAAGAATGTAAGTATAGTAAAGACAATAACACTAGACACAACAGCACCATCAAGTGCAACAGTAACAGCACCAAGTTCAGATACAGAGTTTGGAGCAGATGCAACAATTACATGTGCAAGAGCAGATGCAACAGCAGGAATCAATAATACTGTGCTAGTTATAACAAAACCAAATGCAAATACAATAACAATAAGAGATATTAATGTAACATCAAGTGCAACAAGATCATATACCTTATCAAGTGGAAGCACAAAAGATCTTAATGAATTAGGAACATACAAAGCAGATTGTACTGTAAAAGACAGAGCAGGAAACTCATTAGCAGCAACACAAAAGACATTTGTTGTCTCATCTTCAGGAAGTGGAGATAGTGGTGGTGGCAGCGGAACATCAGTAATAACACACACATTAGGAACAGTAAATCAAGAAGGTATAACAAAATTAATAAGAAATGGCGATAGAGCAAGATTTACACTTGGAGGAACACAACACACAGCAACAATAACAAATGTTGGAACAGATTCAGTCACAATAAAACTAGAAAGTGATCCAATTACATTGACCTTAGATGTTGGAGAAACAAAGAA
>JAHJTU010000079.1 GCA_018829485.1 Nanobdellota archaeon
AACGAAGTAGAAGGACTTGCAAAAATACTTCAGAATACTTTGCCTAAATTAGGTTATAAACCAGTCCCGGGACCTGGTGTTATAGCTCTTCATGATGGAATAGATAATAGAACATATTACTTTGAAAAAGGAAGTTCAGGATGCTATTATGAGTTTGATTTGAAAGAAGGAAAATATGATGCCTCAATAAAATTCAAGAACTTCCCAGAAAAGCATTATGATATTATTTCAGATACTCTTTCAAGGAAATACCCGCAATTTTTCTTAGAGTATGCAGAGAAATAAAACCCCCTAACTCCTAAGAAGTTAATACGATTTTGCTCAGAAAATTTATATATTTAATATTGGTAATTTACATCCCATGAATGCTATTATGAACCCAAGTATGAATCCAATATTAATAAAATTTGCAGTGACATTCTTACTTGCATTATTATTTGGTTTTGAGAGACAGAGAAGTCATAAGCCAATTGGGTTTGGAACCTTTGTTTTTGTTGCAATTGGTGCTTGTGGATTGACAATTGCTGCTTTGTCTTTATCAGATGAACCTTTGCCATTACTTGGTGCAATTGTTACAGGTATAGGATTCTTAGGAGCAGGAGCATTAATTAAAACAACTGATAAAATATTTGGATTTACAACAGCTGCAAGCATATGGGTTTTTGCAATTATTGGTGTAATAATAGGGTTAGGAGAATATTTCATTGCATTATCAATTTATCTTCTTATATGGTTTGTAATTGTAATAGATAATTATATGGAAATCAAAGGACTTGGCTCTTATCAGAAAAAAATTACAATATCAGCAGACCATGTAATAAACAAAGAAGATTTAATTTCAATTTTAGGAACTAAAAAATATAAAATTTTGAGTATGGAAAAAAATACAAAGACAAATCAATTTTCCATGATTTTATTTGTTGCTGGAAGTAAGAAGAATATTAATGAAATTCCTAAGAGATTGCATGGAAAGTATGGAAAAGAGTGGAAAGGCAGTTTTAAAATAGAATAAATGCTTTTTTCCAAAACCAAAAGGCTTTTAAAGATAAAAACAGAAGTAATTATCTACTCCTTAGAGTGAAAAATGCACATTCTACAACCAAAACACATTAAGCTCAAAGAGGATGAAATTTCCAAACTTTGCAGCCAGTATAATATTGCAAAAGAGCAACTGCCAAGAATAAAAAAGAATGATCCTGCACTTGAAAGTTTAAATGTTATTAAAGGAGATGTTATTAAAGTAATAAGAAAGAGTGAAGAGAAAGAAATAGAATATTTTAGGGTTGTTGTTTAATACTTAATTAGGTTGTAGTCTGCATTTGAATGAAGGAGAATAAGAGGAAAAGTAGGAAGGAATAGGATTTAAAGAATGAAAGAATTAATTAAAAGATATTTTGAGGATTTTTCTGGTGTTGATAGCAACATCAAAAGCTTTAATGATTTTGTTGAAACAAGATTGCAGACAATTGTTGATGATTTAAATTTACAAATTGATTCTTCACTTGGATTAAAATTTGGCAGAATAACAGTTGGAAAGCCTGTAATTACAGAAGCAGATGGAAGCAGAAAAGCATTATTTCCTTCTGAAGCAAGATTAAGAAAAATAACTTATGCAGCTCCAGTTTATTTGGAAATTAATTTGCATAAAGGAAATGAAAAAGAATTCTTTAATGCAAGAATTTGCGATTTGCCAATTATGGTTAAAAGCAAGTATTGCCATTTGGTTGGAATGTCAAAAGAGGAATTAATAAAAAATTATGAAGATCCTGTTGATACTGGTGGTTATTTTATTTTAAATGGAAATGAAAGAGTTCTTGTTTTAATAGAAGACTTGGCACCAAATCAGCCATTTATTGAAAAAGATTCTTCTGGACATGTTTCTGCAAGATTATTCTCTGAAAGAGGTTCATACAGAATTCCATTAAATATTTCTGAAAACAAAGAGGGAGAATTGCAGATTTCATTTACAAGATTTAAGAATTTACCAATAATTCCTTTAATTAAAGCATTAGGATTAGTAAAAGATGCTGATATTTTTAATGAAATTGGAAAAGAATATGATAGTTTAATTGTAAACCTTTATTCTCACACAAATTTGCAAAAAGAAGATGAATCAATAATGTTCTTAGCAGAAAAAATGAATTTGTCAGGAACAAAAACAGAATTGGTTGAAAGAGTTATTTCCAGAATTGATAATTTCTTATTGCCACATGTTGGAACAGATAAATCAACAAGATTAATAAAAGCAAAAACATTATGCAAACTTGTTAAGCAATTGCTTCTTGTAATAAAAGATGGAAGGCCAGTTGATGATAAAGACCATTATTCAAATAAAAGAGTTAGACTTTCTGGTGATTTGCTTACTGATTTGTTTAGAATAAATCTTTCTATTTTGTCAAGAGACATGCAGCATACTTTAGAAAGATATGGAAAGAAAAAGAAATTCTATTCTATAAAAACAATTGTCAAGCCAGCATTATTGAGCAGAAGAATTGAAAGTGCAATGGCAACAGGAAGCTGGATTGGAGAAAAGAAAGGAATTACACAAAATATTCAGAGAACAAATTATTTAGACTTGTTATCTCAATTACAAAGGGTTGTTAGCTTACTTCCAAGTGAACAGGAAAATTTCAAAGCAAGAACATTACATCCAACACATTATGGAAGATTATGCCCTATTGAAACACCAGAAGGAACATCTATTGGTTTAAGAAAAAACCTTACAATACTTGCAAGAATTTCTACAGCAGTTAATGTTGATGAAAATATTATGCTTAAAGTTTTTGAAGAATCAGGAATGCAAAGTACTTCAGAAGGAACAATGAGTGATGTTTTCTTGAATGGAAAATGTGTTGGAAGAATTGTTTCTGCAAAAGATTTTGTCACAATTCTTAGAGAAAGAAGAAGAAAAGGAGAATTGCCATTAGAAACAAGTATTTCATTTGATGCAGATAAAGATGCTGTTTTTATTTCAACAGAAGTTGGAAGATTGCTTAGGCCTTTAATTATTGTTAAAGATGGAAAAAGCATGCTCGAAGAAGGATACAAAAATGAAATTAAAAAAGCAAGTATTGGATGGAAAGATTTAATCAGATTGGGAATTGTAGAATTTTTAGATGCAGCAGAAGAAGATAATGCTTTAGTTGCATTCTACGAAGATGAAATTACACCAATACATACACATTTGGAAGTTGATCCTGTTGCACAATTTGGTTTAATAACTTCATTAGTTCCTTACGCAAATTTCTGCCAGTCAGCAAGATTAAACAGAGGAAGCAAAACACAAAAACAAGCATTAGGATTATATGCAGCAAGTTTCCCAGTAAGATTAGATACTGATATTTCATTATTACATTATCCTCAAAGACCAATTGTAAGAAGTTTTGTTCAAGATATAACTAAGCATTACCCAGCAGGACAAAACGTTGTTGTTGCTGTTATGAGCTATGAAGGATACAATATGCAAGATGCACTTATATTAAATGAAGGAAGTGTTCAAAGGGGTTTAGCAAGAAGCACTTATTACAGACCTTATGCTACAGAAGAACTTTACTATGCTGGTGGATTAGCAGATGAAATAACAATTCCAAGCAAAGATGTTGTTGGATACAAAACAGAGAAGTCTTACAGGTTATTAGAAGATGATGGTATTGTTTTCAAAGAAGCAATCGCAAATGAGAATGATGTTGTTATAGGAAAAACCTCACCACCTAAATTCCTTACTGAGATTGGCGAAATTAGCATGGCAAAAGTCAGAAAAGAAAATAGTATTTCAATAAGACAAGAAGAAAGAGGAATTGTTGATGATGTTATTATTAGTGTTAGCCAGGAAGGAAATAAGATTGTGCATGTAAGAACAAGAGATCACAGATTGCCAGAAATTGGTGATAAATTCAGCACAAGGCATGGACAAAAAGGAGTTATTGCAGCACTTATTCCAGAAGAGGATATGCCATTTAGTGAAAGAGGAATAAGACCAGATATAATTTTCTCTCCACACTCATTACCATCTAGAATGACAATTAGCCATATTATTGAAATATTAGCAGGCAAAACAGGAGCATTAAGAGGAAAACCAGTTGATGGAACAGCATTCTCTCCTGAAAGTGTTGCTGATTTGGAAAAAGAATTGAAATCATTTGGATTTAGAGATGATGGAAAAGAAGTTTTCTATGATGCAAAAACAGGAAAGAGAATGGAAGCTAAGATTTATGTTGGAAATATGTATTACTTGAAATTAGAATATATGGTTGCAAATAAATTGCATGCAAGAAGTTTTGGAAGAGTTACATTGCTTACAAGACAGCCAGTAGAAGGAAGAAGCAAAGGTGGAGCATTAAGATTAGGAGAAATGGAAAAAGATGCAATTATTGGACATGGAGCTTCATTATTGCTGAAAGAGAGATATGATTCTGATAAAGTTATAATTTATGTTTGTGAAAAAGATAATATATTGGCAGTTCATCATGTTGCTAAAGGCAAGAATATCTGTCCTATGTGTGGTGAAAGCACTTATGTTCAGCCAGTTGAAGTTAGTTATGCATTCAAATTATTAATTGAAGAATTAACAGCATTGCATATTTTACCAAAATTAGAATTGAAATCAAAATACGAATAAAACCTTTTTAGGAAAAAGGTTTATCAAAAAACGAATAAAAACAAAATAAAAATGCCACAAGAAGTTGTAACAAAACAAGTGAAGGGTATTTTCTTTACACTAATATCTCCAGAAGAGATTAAAAAGATAGCAAGAGCTAAGATTGTAACTCCTGAATTATATGATATGGATGGTTATCCTGTTGATGGTGGTTTAATGGATTTAAGATTAGGTGCAATTGATCCTGGAGTAAGATGTAGAACTTGCGCAGGAAAATTAAAAGAATGCTTGGGACATTTTGGTTATATTGAACTTGCAAGACCAATAGTTCATATTAAATATATTGGTTTAGTTGACACTTTCTTAAAATGCATTTGTGAAGATTGTGGAAAACTACTTCTTTCACAAGAAGATGTTGCAAAATACAAAGTTAAAGAAAGAATTGCAAAAGCAAGAGTTATAAAGAAGTGTCCTTATTGCGGGAAAAAGCAGGGAAAAGTTAAATTAGAAAAACCATACTACTTTTATATTGACAATAAGAGAATTTTCCCTTCTACAATAAGGAATATGCTTGAAAAAGTTAGTGATGCTGATGCTGCTGCACTTGGCGCAGTAAATTGTAGACCTGAAAATGGAATATTAACTTTGGTTTTAGTTCCACCTGTAACAGTAAGACCAAGCATTACATTAGAATCAGGAGAAAGAAGTGAAGATGATTTAACACATAAGTTAAGTGATATTGTCAGAGCAAATCAAAGATTATGGGAGAATCTTAATGCAGGAGCACCAGAAGTTATTATAGAAGATTTATGGGATTTATTACAGTATCATATAACAACCTTTTTTGATAATAATGTTTCACAAGTTCCACCTGCAAGACACAGAAGCGGACAGCCATTAAAAACATTAACAGAAAGAATTAAAGGAAAAGAAGGAAGAATAAGACATAATCTTGCAGGAAAAAGAGTTGATTTCTCTAGTAGAACAGTTGTAAGTTCTGATCCTTATATTAAAATTGATGAAGTTGGAATTCCAATGGAAATTGCTACTACCCTAACTGTTCCTGAAAAAGTAAATGATATAAATATTGAAAAATTGAGGGAGTATATTAGAAATGCAAACTCATACCCTGGTGCTAATTATATTACAAGACCAGATGGAAGAAAGAAAAAAATTACAGAAGAATTAAAAGAGGAAATAATAAAAGAAATTGAACCAGGTTATATTGTTGAAAGGCATTTGATAAACAGAGATATTGTACTTTTTAACAGACACCCTTCTTTGCACAGATTAAGCTTAATGGCACATTATGTAAAAGTACTTCCGGGAAAAACATTTAGAATGAATCCAGTTGATACATTTCCATATAATGCTGACTTTGATGGAGATGAAATGAATGTCCATGCTCCGCAAACAGAAGAAGCAAGAAGCGAGGCAATACAATTACTTGATATTAAAAATCATTTAGTTACACCAAAAGATGGAACAAATGTTCTTGGTTGCATTGAAGATGCAATTACTGGAAATTATATTCTTACTTCAGATATTAAATTGGACAAAGATGAAGCAATACAAATGATTGCAGAGTCAGGAGGAGAAATTCCAGCAGAAGCAAAAAGATGGCCAAAAAATGTTGATGGAAGAATTGTATTCTCTTCATTTCTGCCAAAAGTAAGTATCAAAACAAAGAAAGTAACAATACAAGATGGTAAATTAATCAAGGGAACTGTTGATGATGAAATTATTGGAATAGAAAAAGGAGCTTTGATTCTTGAGTTGATGAAAATCTATGATAATGAAGAAGTAATTAAGGTTTTAGAAGGTATTTTTAGATTGGGATGTGTTGTGTTATCAAGAAAAGGATTTACATGTGGTTTGCAAGATATTAAAATTAAAATCCACGAAGAAACAGATAACATAATCAAAGATTCATACAAAAGAGTTTCCGAAATTATTAATGAATACTCTCAAGAAAAATTAAAAGCATTGCCCGGAAAAACACTTGAAGAAACAAGAGAAATTGAAATTCAGCAAGTGTTAGATGGTATCAGAAAGAAAATAGCAGGATTAATTCTTGAAAAAATTAACAGAGAAGAAGAAAGAAATAATCCAGTTAATATTATGATTTTCTCAGGTGCAAGAGGTAGTCCTGTTAACAGAGTTCAGATGGGTGCATTAGTTGGACAGCAAATTTTATGGGGTAAAAGAATTGAACTTGGATATAAGAATAGAACATTGAGTCATTTTGCAAGAGGAGATTTAATGCCTGCTGCAAGGGGTTTTGTTTCAAGTAATTTTTCTTCTGGATTAACACCAAGTGAATTTTTCTTTTCTGCAATTACTGGAAGAGATAGCTTGATGGATACTGCTTTAAGAACACCTAAATCTGGATACTTGTATAGAAGATTGGCAAATGCATTACAAGATATAAGAGTTGAATATGATGGAACAGTAAGAGATGCAGCAAGTGGTATTGTGCAGTTTGTATATGGTGATGATGGAATTGCAGTTGACAGAACACACTTAAAAGAAAAAATAACACCAGGAGAAGCAATTGGAATTATCACAGCACAGAGTTTTGGAGAACCTTCAACACAAATGACACTTAATGTATTCCACTTTGCAGGTGTTGCAGAATTCGCAATTACATTAGGATTGCCAAGATTAATTGAATTATTTGATGCAAGAAAAGAACCAACAACCCCTGTTATGGAAATTTTTCTTAAATCAGAATATAATAATGAATCTGATGCAGAAAAAATTGCAGCTAAGATTAAAGAAGTTTCTCTTAAAGAAGTTGTATCTGAAATTAAAATTAATTTCACTGATATGAAAATTGACATGTCTCTTGAATCAAAGGAATTGAAACATCATAAAATAAATCCAGAAGGAATTATAGAAGCATTGAAAGACAAGAATCTTGTTATAAAGCAGACAAAAGAGGGATTGAGTATTAAACCAAAAGATAAAGCAGATTACAAGGATTTGTATAAGATTAAAGCAAAAATTGGAGATGTTGTTATTAGTGGTGTTAAGAATATTAAAGAAGTATTGCCTTTGAAGAGAAGGGGTGAAAGAGATTATATTATTTTGACTTATGGAAGCAATCTTAAAGAAGTATTGCAGATGAAAGAAGTTAATTCAAGCAAAACAAGAACAAATAATATTTATGAAATTGCATCTGAATTGGGAATAGAAGCAGCAAGACAATTAATTATTGATGAAACAAAGAGTGTTATTGAAAAACAAGGAATTAGCATTGATGAAAAACATATTAAGTTAATTGCAGATTTAATGACTGCATCTGGTTCTGTTTTAGGAGTTACAAGAACAGGGATTATTAAACAAAAAGGAAGTATTCTTGCAAGAGCTGCTTTTGAAACACCAATTAAGCATTTTGTTGCAGCAACACTTTCAGGAGAAAAAGATTATCTTGCCAGTGTTATTGAAAATGTAATTATTAATCAACCAGTGCCAGTTGGAACAGGATTGCCAGGCTTATTAGTAAAAGTAGGAAAAAAACCAGAAATGGCAAAGAAGTAATAAGATGTTAAAAGATTTGCAAAAATACATTAAAGATAAACCAAAATTATTAGTATTTGGTTCTAATCAGATATTCAAGCAAATAAAATTAGATAAAATTAATGAAGTTTTTGTTGCAAGTGATTGTAATAAAGAAATTCTTGAAAAAATAGAGGGGTATTCAAAATTTTCCAATTTGAAAATTTATGAATTGCCAAAAAACAAAGAGGAACTTACATTGCTATGCAAAAAAGGATTTTCTGTTTCTGTTGTTGGTGTGATAAAAGATTAAAAATTACTAATTAAATGACTAAGAAAACTTTTTAAACAAAACTAATGTTAAAACAATATAATAAAAAAGAGAAAAATAACAAATGATAAGAAAGCTAGTGTTTCAAGATATTCAGTAC
>JAHJTU010000080.1 GCA_018829485.1 Nanobdellota archaeon
AAAAAAACAAAAAAAGGGGACTAGCCCTCTCGTAAGAAATAGTTGAGGGCTAGCCAGGCTAAGGGGGGACTATAAAAAAATTTATCTTAATATTTCTATACCAACATCAGCGAATTCTCTTGCTCTTACTTCATGTCTTTCAGTTTGCTTACCAAGTACATATGGACTTCTGACACCTGTTATGATAGTTATAACTTGAACTTTTCCTTTCATTCCGTCATCAATTCTTGCACCCCAGATAACATTTGCCTCTGGACTCAAGTGTTGTGTAATTAAGTCACCAATCTTGTTCAATTCTTCTAATTTCAAGTCATTTCCACCACTTACATGGATTAAAGCTCCTGTTGCACCTTCGTAATCAACATCTAACAATGGATGTGTTAATGCTTGTCTAACAGCCTCTTCTACTCTGTTTGTTGTATCACTTTCACCTATTCCAATAACAGCGACATCACCATTTCTCATAATAGCTGATACGTCTGCATAGTCCAAGTTAACTAATGATGGAATTGTAATTGTTTCCACAATACCCTTAATCATTGTTGCAATCAAATCATTAGCAACTGCAAAAGCTTGTCTGATTGGCAATTGTCCTGCAATTTGAACAAGTCTATTATTATCTATTACAATAACAGTATCACAAACTTGTCTTAATTCTTGCAATCCAAATTCTGCCTTGTCAACTCTTGCTCTTTCAATGTCAAAAGGCATTGTTACTGTTCCAATAACAATACTTCCGTTTTCCTTGGCAATTTGTGCTGCAACTGGTGCTGCACCTGTTCCTGTGCCTCCACCCATACCAGCAATAACAAAAGTCATGTCAGAAACTCCTAAATGTTTTTTCAATTCAGCAATACTTTCTTTTGCGCATTCTCTTCCTTTGCTTGGGTATCCACCGCAACCAAGTCCTCTTGTTAATTCTTTTCCAATTAAAATCTTCTGATCAGCTTTACTAATATCTAAGTGCTGTACATCAGAATTAACTGCGACAATGTCAGCTCCAGCAATTCCCATTTCGAAAAGTTGTGTAACAGCATTATTTCCTGCACCTCCAACTCCAAGAACTTTGATGTTAGCTTTTCCTGCTCTTAATTCATTGGCATTATAATCTCCAGTCATTTTCAAAACCTCCTTTTATATCTTTTACCACCACAATATTTATATATGGTTGATTTTATTATATATTATAGAAAAAAATATTAATTGCTAAGAACAATTACTTGTGATTCAATCTCCGCCAAGATTGAATTACCTCAATCCCCAAACATATTAATTAGATAGTAATAGTTCTTGTTTTTTATAAATATTGTTGCAAAGTAACATATATATTGCAGTATACATATCATTTTTTCTCATATTTTTTCAGAAAAATAATTTTGCAAAAGAAATAAAAACCATAGAATTCTATATTAATAATGAAAAAGAGAGCCAAAGTAAAACCTGGTAGTTATGTTGAGATTAAAACAAAAGATGAAAAGTTTTCTGGAATTCTAATTGAAAGTTATGAATCAGGAACTTTATTGCTAAAACTTGATTCTGGATATAATATTGGCATAAAGGAAAATGAAATTCAAAATATTAAGCAATTAAAGAAGCCATCAAACAAAGAAGTCAAGATAAAACTTAAGCAAAGCAAAAAGTTGCCAAATGTTTCTTTTATTATTACAGGAGGCACAATTTCTAGCCAGGTTGATCATAAAACAGGAGGAGTAAAGCCATTAACAAAGCCAGAACAGTTATTTGCATTAGCTCCAAATCTTCTTAAGACAATTAATATCAATAATATAGAAAGGCCCTTCAGTTTGCTAAGTGAGAATATGACACCAAGAGAATGGCAAAAACTTGCTGGAATAACTTCTAAGCTTCTTAATGAAAAAGAAAATAAAGGGATTATTATAACACATGGGACAGATACTTTGCATTATACTTCAGCTGCATTAGCTTTTATGTTAAGAAATCTGAATAAACCAGTATGCTTAACATACAGCCAAAGAAGCATTGACAGGGGAAGTTCAGATGCAACATTAAACTTAGAATGTTCTGCTCATGCCTCTCTCTCAGATATTGCAGAAGTAATGCTTATAGGACATGCTTCATCAAGTGATAACTTTTGCCATGCTATAAGAGGAACTAAAGCAAGAAAAATGCATACAAGCAGAAGAGATGCTTTCAAATCAATAAATGATGCTCCATTAGCTAAAATCAACCAAGATGGCAAAATTCAAATTCTCAACAAAAATTACAACAAGAGAAGCACAAGCAATAAGCAAGTTAATGAAGACACTGCTTTTGAAAGTAAAACAGCTTTAATCAAGTTCTATCCAGGAGCATCTTCTGAAATAATTGACTGGCTTATTGACAAGAAATACAAAGGAATTGTTATTGAAGGAACAGGTTTTGGGCATTTCTCACAAGAATGGATACCAAGCATAAAGAGAGCATTGCAAGAAAAAGTAACAGTAGCAGTTGCAAGTCAAACTATTTTTGGAAGAACTAATCATAATGTTTATTCAGCTGGCAGAGAATTATGCAATATTGGAGTTATTCACTGTGAAGACATGCTTCCAGAAGTTGCATATATAAAACTTGGATGGATACTTGGACACACAGAAAATGAACAAGAAATAAAGAAACTTATGACAACAAACATAGCAGGAGAAATAAATAGAAAGCTTTCTGATGAAGATTTCTTGTATTAGGAAA
>JAHJTU010000081.1 GCA_018829485.1 Nanobdellota archaeon
ACAAGAGAATTATATGTTAAACCATTCAGATTATCTTATGCTTATCTTAAAGAAGAAAATAAAATAGTAATATTAGACTTGTATCATAAAAAGAAGCAATAAGATTATCTAGAAAAGCCCATATTCCTCAGAAACTTTCCAAAGAAAGTTTCTTGTTGTTCTTGATATTTTTGTCCTATTAATCTTGATGCTATTTTCTTGTATGCTTTTGATGCTCTGCTATTAGGATACTTGTGTAATAGAATTTCTTTTAAATCAATAGAATCTTTTACTCTATCATCTTCTGGGATTATGCCAAGAATTTCTGATTCAAGCATTTCTGCAATATTCTTTATTGTCATTTCACTTTTTCTACTCTTTTTTCTTGTAACAATTATCCCTGTAACTGCTTTGCCATGTGATTCAGCAATTTTTGTTGCTTTTAATGCATTTGTTATACTTGGCAAGTCTGGATTTGTAACAACAATTAATTCAGATGCAGCTTCAATTGCATGCAATGTTTCTCTTGAAAAACCAGCAGCAGAATCAACAATAATAAAATCAGCATATCTTTTTAAGGAATGAATTGCTTTTTTCATTCTTTCTGGTTTAGCATTTCTCAAATCTTTTAATGAAATGCTGCCAGGAATTACTTTAAAGCCAGATGAATGCAAATATATTGCTTCATGGGGTTTAGCTCTTCCTGAAAGAACATGATGAAAATTTATTGGTGCAGTAGGACTTCCAAGATGTATTCCTACATCTGGTGTTGTTAATGAAGAATCAACAAGCAAAACATCTTTTCCTAATTCATGCAAAGCAGCAGAAAGATTTATTGATGTTGTAGTTTTACCAACACCCCCTTTTCCAGATAAGATAAGAATAACTCTTGCCATTTTTATTTAAAGTTTATTGGTATTTTAAACTTTTTCTTTTACATATTCTAATTCCCTTAAACCTTTTCTTTTACATACTCTAAAAAGATTGCAATTTTCTGATTCCATTCATATAATTTTGGTATATCAATATTAATTTCTTTTTTACCATCGATAACAAGAAGAGCAACATGCTTTCTGAATTCACACACCCTCATTTGTTCTAATGATTTTAATCTTCTGAAAAAATAATAAAGCTCAAGAATTTCTTTTACAATTTTATCTTTGTAAATAGTTGGAATAAGTTCTGCCATTGCTAAAGGTGCAGTTGGAATAACTTTTATTTTTTTTGTTCTTTTTGCTCTCATTAATAATCTTTCAATGCACATTTCTATTGTTGAACGCCATCTATCAAGAACATTTCTAATAACATCTGCTGTTTTTGTGTACTTAAGACTAACATATAGCAAATGCTCTGCCCTTCTAAATTCTGCTTCTATTCTTTTCATATAGTAATCCTCTTTTCAACCTTTTCCAGTATTTTTTATAATATTTTCTACTTTAAATAAATAATCTTTGAGCTTTTTCATTTTATCTTCTGAGAATGAGAATTGCTTTTGCAATATCACCTTTTGTTTTTTCTAATGTTTCTCTTGCTTTATCTTTAGAAACTTTTGCAGTTTCAGAAACAAATTTTATATCTTTATCTTTTAGTTCAATGTCGTCCTTGCCTTTTTCTTCACTTATATTTCCATGGATTTGGAATGTTTTTTGTCCTGAAAATTCAACTTCACTAATTTTTGGTTCTCTAATTATAAGTCTTTTATCACCTTGTTTTATAATTACTTCATCTGCTTCTATGTCTTTACTTTTAATGCCCATTTTTTTGAGCATATCATGCATCTTCTTAGGATCAACATTTCCAAATGGCATCATTTTATTTCTATATTTAAGATTTTATTTTTTATTTTTATTTTTCTTTCTTATACTTTTATTCTCTCTTCTTGTCTTTTCCCAGGGTTTCTTATTTATTTTCTCTTTTTCCTTTCTTACTTTCTCATCCTTATATTTTCTCTTTCCTTCCTAAAAAAATATCCATAATGCAAATTCAAAAATAATTATGATTGCGATAAGAAGAATAACATGTTCTGGTTTAATTTCTAACTTGCTTTTATAATCTTCAAAATATCTTGTTAAGCCTCCAAAAGATGCGGGCATTCTAATCTTATCTTCTGCCATGTGATTCTAAGTTGTTTGTTATTTAAAAGGGTTATGGTGTTATTTAATTATTTAATGCCTTGGATTATATGGTCCAACAGCAGGAAAGAAATATTCTCTTGCTTTTTGTCTGTTTATATTTTGATTTATTTCTTCTGTGTTTTCGTCTTTTTCATGTAAACCATAATGTTCTGGTTCATTTACATTTGCTTGTGCTTTGTCTTTTTGCTTTTTTTCATTATATTCCTTAATTGCTTTATTTTTTTTTTCACATAAAGCCATTAATTCAAGAATTTTTTTTTGTCTTGGTGTTAATCTTGTATTTTCTTTTGGAATATAACCAAATTCAATAGCAGTATCTAAAGCTTCATTGAATGTTCTTGTGCATTCTTGTGTTTGTTCCATTTTATTTTTTGTTTGCATTTTTAAAATAAGATTATGAATGTAGGCAAGAATAGGCTGCCTTTTGTGTTTCTCCTTATTTCCCCCTGATTAAGGAAAGAAACTATCAGCATTCCACTATGCCTCTTAAAGAGTTGCACCAACCAGGATAGCCGTTTCATCAAATCTCTGCTTCGTAGCTC
>JAHJTU010000013.1 GCA_018829485.1 Nanobdellota archaeon
TATTCCTCCTCATAAATATTTATTAATAAAAATTCTTACCTATATTCATGGCAAAAATAGGCATTATCGGTGGCAGTGGTTTAGACGACCCAAAACTCTTGGATGATTATTTAGAAAAAGAAGTTGAGACACCTTATGGTAAAACATCTTCTAAAATAACTTGTGGGAAAATCAAGGATAAACCACATCCCCTTCCCCAATCAACCTAACCTCAACATCATCTATCAAAAACTCTGCCTCTCCCCAACCTACCAAAAACTCTGATTCTCCCATACATTCAAAGGCAACTCCACCAGAAAGAATAGGGTATTCGGTATCTCTGTGTTTGATTAAAAGTTTATCATCTATATAAACATTAAGAATATTGTCATAACCTCTTATTTCAAGAGTGTGCCACCTGTTCTTATCTAGTTGGATACGTTTTTCACCACCACCCACATCGAAATGAGTGTTAGAATCTGTGCTTTTGACTAAGCTTATTCGAGTCGGGTACTCACGAATCTGAACTGTATAACGCGTAAAAATATCTCCAGTATTAAGGCGATAGTTAAATTGCATAGAACCTTTAATCATCTTGAATCTAACTTTGAGTATATAATCAGTCCATCTTTTATTCTCAAGCTTTGCCCAGTTGTGACCTGTTCCTCTTAGAATAGTATTGCTACTATCCATTATTGTGTGCCAAGCTGTAGTTGGCTTTCCTTCTGCATCATAAAAAACCCAATTTTCTGTGCCACTTTCAAAATCATCAATAAAATAATGTGTGACAGGGTTCTCGCATTCTTGAGTTGCGTAGTTAAAGCTGTCTGTAGTTAGTTTGTTATCATCATCACAGTTTGGACAATCTATTGAACAGTTTAAGTAAGTTTCAGCACCCTCGTCACATATTCCACTACCACAGCAAGGAATAATCAGTTCATTAATACATTTTTGCTCATGATAATCATAAGAATCAGATGTACAATTATTATTATTATCGCAATTAGGACAATCTCTAGTACAGTTTTCATAATCTTCTCCTATCTCACAAATACCATTACCACAGCAAATCACATCAAGAATTGGCTTATTTACACATTTTTGTTCATGGTAATCATACTCGTCAATAGTACAATTATTTTTATCATCACAATTAGGACAGTCAATTACACAATCCTTATAAGTTTCACCGACTTCACATCTATCATTCCCACAGCAATCAGCAATAGGGGAATAAACACATTTGTTATTACTACATTCTGCTATAAAGCAAGTTTTAGTTAAACAATCGGTAGCAGTCTCACACTCCCTTCTAACATACATGCTAACAAAAATTCCGATAATTACTAAAACAACCACTATTCCTATAATTCCAAAAATCCACCACTTTTTCATAATTATACTAAGATTAATTCTTTTTATAACTTTCTTTTTAATAACAATTAAGGATAAATCATATCTTTCTCTTCAATAAGTTCAATTTCAATATTATCTTTCAAAAACCCTGCTGAGTGCCTTCCACTTTGAAGTCATCAAAATAAACTTCTGAGTTTGAATGAGATTTTACACCAACCCACCCCTTAGGAAATGTATTTTTTTTATCATCAGCGTCAATAATAAGTTTATCATTTAAGTAGAATTTTAGATTAATACCTTTGACTACAATCTTGAAATCATGCCATTTATTCAGAGGGGAATATAAGCTTTTCTCGCTTAATTCTGTCGAGCCAATATTGTATTCCTCAATGTTAAGGAATATATCATCTACACAAATTCTAAATTCATATCTGCCAGATCCTGTTGCTCTTACCCACATACCAACACATCCTTTAATAAGTTTTAATTTGCCTGTAAAAGTATAATCTGTCCAGCTTTTTGATCCTCTATGCATGTCTACTCCTCCATGCCCTTTAACAACTTTATTACCATTTTCTGAAATTATATCCCAATCATCTTCTGGATTTTCCCTCCAAATATGCTTCCATTCATCCAAATTCCCATCTTCAAAATCATCAGTGAAATAATCAACAATATACTCACATTTTTGAGTTTCATAGTTAAAGATATCTGTGGTAGACTTGTCATTGTCATCGCAGTTTGGACAGTCTGTTAAACAATTTTCATAAGTTTCAGCACTTTCATCACATATGCCATTTCCACAACAAGGAATTATAATTTCATTAATACATTTTTGTTCATTATAATCATATGAATCAGTAGTACAATTATTTTTATCGTCACAATTTGGGCAATCCCGAGTACAGTTTTCATAGTTCTCTCCTATTTCACAAACATCATTGCCACAACAAATCACATTAAGAATTGGTTTATTTACACATTTTTGTTCATGATAATCATATGAATCAAGAGTACAATTATTAATATCATCACAATTAGGACAGTCAATTACACAATCCTTATAAGTTTCACCGACTTCACATCTATCATTCCCACAGCAATCAGCAATAGGAGAATATTCACATTTATTATTCTTGCATTCTGCTGTAAAACAATTTTTAGTTAAGCAATCAGTATCAGTTTTACATTCTTTTCCAGCATACATAACAAAAAAAATTCCTGCAATTACTAATACTATAATTACTACAACTATCCCAATTATCACACTCTTTTTCATAAAAATAACAAGAAAAAGGACTTTAAAAAATTATTGGAAGTTGTTTTTTATTCAATATCTGCATAACACCTTTCCCTCATATCGCTATCAGTTATTTTCTTACATATGTTGATATCTTTAGTCAGTTTTGCAACTTCAATATAACATGCGCTCTTCTTTAAGGCTTGGCTATCTATTATTTTTTCACAAAAACTAACATCATTAGTTTCTCGAGCACGATTAAGATAACATGGATTCCTTTCACCAGCACCAGCTAGTTCACAGTTCTCACCAGTTTCAGTCCGAGTTGACACTTCTTCAGGAATCTCAATAGTTTCTAAATCACTAAGGTGCTTGTCAAGATAAGCATCTATTGTATTTTCTGGTAGTGGTGACTCTCCACCAACAGCAAGAAGATATTTATTATGCGTCCAAATTATCACTTCTTCCTCTCCTCCCCAATATGCTTTTTGACCTTTATATTCTTCTGAAACAAACCCTTCTTTCTTAATGAACCAACTGATTGAATTTTCTAGGTCCTTTCTATTATTATATGGGCAAACCTGCACTCCTACCTTGCCTTGGCCTTGATATTCTGCTAATGGCAGAGGGACTTGATATTCTGCTATACAACAAGTCACCTCATCTATTTGGGCACCATCTTTTGAATACACTGGTAGTCCTGGTTCTCTCTCACTACCATACTCAGATTTAATATATTTATAATCTCCAAAATCTTTTTCAATAAGCAGTTCTGAACAGTTCACAGGCTCTGGAGGTGGCTTTGGCTTAATGCCAAACAATCTCTTAAACCAATTCATAATTTTCTTTATTAAGCCACCACTAACACATTCCCCAGAAACACAAACATTGCTCTCACATTCAAAATTATTATCACAACTAGCGTCTGCTTCTAATTGAGCTACAAATTCATTATCAGGTGTACAATACTGCTCAGCTTTCCTATATCCTAAAGGATAGCATTTGCCATCTGATTCACAGCCATTGCAATCATAAACTACTCCTTCCTCTGCTGGGATACTGATAGGACCTTCTTCATCTGGATTTATGGTTACTTTTTCTTCCCATCTTAAATTTATTTCATCTTTTGTTGAAGGAGATTCTAAGATTATATCAGCATAAGATTCATATTGAAATATATGTTTGATAATAACACGGCAATAAGTCATTCCTTCAACCAAGCAGTCATTTTCAGAAAACCATTCATTATATCTTTGTGTACTGCCTGTTCTTCTCTGGAAGCGGGCTTTTTCAGTACTTTGATTAAAATCAATTAATTTTAAAGTAGTAGGGTAGCCACCACTCTTTTCTTTTCCCCATTCGGCAGTCTTATCATCAACTTTTACAACTTTTAAACAATCTGGGCAGAATTCACAATCCTCTGGTTCGCATACACCATCATAATTCCAACCTTTCGTTCCTTCACAAAGACATCCTTCAACACAAATACCATTTTCACATTTACATGATTTAAAAGTACCCCCATAAGAAGGTTTTCCCTGAAAAATGTCGCAAGAAAAATCTCTAGCGCCATATTCTCCACTTCCGCTTGAATGCCCGCAACCTTCTTCAAGTGTTTCTGTATATCCATCATCATAAATCAGTGTTAGCTGTCCAGATATATTAAAATTTATCCCTTCATCACTATCAGTACATTTTACAATTTCTCTAAACGCTTTCCCACTTTCAGGATTAATTATACATGCTCCATCTTCACAACCATAAGGACATTTAGCTGATGTTCCTACTATGACATCTTCAGGAAAGCCGATTTCTATGCCACAACCATATTCATTAACCCAATCATCATTACAAAAATCAGTTACAGTTTCAACTATGCCTGTTGTAGGATCATGTACTCCTGTTGTTGTTCCTTTTACTATGTAATTTTCAGCACCATCTGAATCTATACATTCAGTTGCAGAAACAAAATTAACTCCTATTAAAAGAATTAACATTGCTAACAAAATCTCTTTTTTCATATCACTATAAAACAAAACCTCCTTTAAAAATCTTTTTGAAAACCAAGCTGCATCCTTTCAGAATTTATTCCCTATGCAACATATTCATAACAAAGCTCTTTTATATAACTATAAGTTACTTTTTCGCAAAGACTGCTATCTTTGGTTCCTTTTGCAACATCAGCATAACACCAACTTTTTTCAGTACTGCCAACTATGTTTTCACAAGGACTAACATCTTTAGTTTCTCTTGCATAA
>JAHJTU010000082.1 GCA_018829485.1 Nanobdellota archaeon
GAGATACATCCATAACCCTATAAGTTACTATACAAGCAGGATATTCTTTATCAAGAGTAAATATATCATCTTTTTTTGGAATATTTCCATCTACTCTTAATTCTAATGCCTCTGCCTCTGATCGATTTTTACCTTCTCCTATTAATCTTAAAATATATTCTGGCATTTTACTTTCATCTTTAATCTTTTAATAGTTTATAAGTATTATTATATAAAGAAATATATGACCTCATGAAGATTGTTAAAACGGAAATACTCAATGTAAACAAATAGAACAAAAAGGTAACCTTTTGTAATGAGCTACTTATTTACATGAGCTTTAAGCCCAATTTAGTTTAATATGGGCCCACGAGGAGTTGAACCTCGGAATGCTCGGTGTAAACAAATGTATCCTTTTAGTAACCTTTTGTAACGAGCTACTTATTTACTAAATACTTTTCATCACAATAATCTTTTTAAATAAGATTTATTACAGAAACTTATGTCACAAAAAATAATAAAAGTAGCAATTGTTGGTTATGGAAATGTTGGAAGAGGAGTTTATCAAGCAATTAAAAGAAATCCAGATATGGAACTTGCAGGTATAATTTCCAGAAGACCAGGAGACATATCTTTAGAGGTTCCTGAATCAAATGTTTATTCTCCTGATAATTTTGAAAAATTAGAAGCAGATGTAGCAATTCTCTGTGGAGGTTCTGCTAAAGATTTACCTGTGCAGGGTCCATCTTTTTTAAGAAGTCTTAATACAGTAGATAGTTTTGATACTCATGCTAATATTCCAGAATATTTTGCTAGAATGAATGCAATTGCAAGAGAAAATAAACATGTAGCAATAATCTCTGCTGGATGGGATCCTGGAACATTTTCCTTAGAAAGGGTTTTAGGAGATGCTTTTATTCCTGGTTCAAGCAGATTTACTTTTTGGGGCCCTGGTGTAAGTCAAGGACATTCTGATGCAATAAGAAAAGTAGAGGGGGTTGCAGATGCTGTTCAATATACCCTACCCATACAAGAAACACTAGATATTGTTAGAACAGGAAGCAATCCACAATTAACTACGAGGGAAAAACATCGAAGAGACTGTTATGTTGCTCTTAAATCAGGAGCAGACCCTGAAACTGTAAAACAAGCAATTGTAACAATGCCTAATTATTTTTCAGATTATAATACAATGGTTGCATTTGAATCTCCTGAAGAAGTAAGTGGAAGAAAAAAACAAATGCCTCATGGTGGTTTTGTCATGACTAGTGGTGTAACAGGGGATGGAAATAAAGCCCTGATTGAATATAGAAACCAGTGGAAAAGTAATCCCGAAGCAACAGGGAGTATATTAATTGCATGTGCAAGAGCAAATTATAGACTACAACAAGATAATAAATTTGGAGCATTTACAATGTTAGATATTCCTCCAGCTTATTTAAGCCCTCATTCTCAAGAAGAATTATTAAAAGAATTTATGTGATTTTTATTTATATTATTTATTTAATATGGACCTGGAGGGATCAAACCGCCGAATGCTCGGCGTAAAAGAGTTGAATAAAAACATTCCAACTTGTTACATAAAACATAGTCCAGGGAGGAATCGAACCTCCGCCATCTCGGTGTAAACTAATATATCCTAAAGGATATACTTTGTAATGAGCACCTTTAATTTAAAAAAATAGATTATATCTTTTATTATCACAATGATTATAAACTAGAAATTTAATTATTTCTAGGTTAAGATGAGCAAATACATCAATAAAGTCTTTACAGGTTTAGCAGAAAGAAACCAGGAACAATTTGAATTTCTACAGGCAACTAAGGAAGTTCTTGAATCTTTAGAGCCTGTCCTTGAACAAAATCCAGAATATGAAAAAGCAAGTATTCTTGAAAGATTAGTTGAACCAGAAAGACAAATAATGTTCAGAGTGCTTTGGGAAGATGATAATAAAAACATTAAGGTTAATAGAGGATTCAGAGTTCAGTTTAATTCAGCAATTGGTCCGTATAAGGGGGGATTAAGATTTCATCCGAGTGTAAATTTAAGTATTATTAAATTTCTTGGTTTTGAACAGATATTTAAAAATGCATTAACAGGGCTTCAAATGGGGGGAGCAAAAGGTGGCTCAGACTTTAATCCAAAACGAAAAACAGATGAAGAAGTAGAAAGGTTTTGCCAAAGTTTTATGACGGAATTACAAAGACATATTGGGGATTGCACAGATATTCCTGCAGGGGACATGGGAGTTGGGGCAAGAGAAATAGGTTATTTATTTGGCCAATATAGAAAACTAACTAATCGTTTTGATGGCGCATTAACTGGTAAATCTCCTGGATGGGGAGGTTCTCTTCTCAGACCAGAAGCAACAGGATACGGGGTGGTTTATTTTGCCCAAAAAATGCTTGAGTCTAAAGAACGAGATTTACAAAACAAAGTTTGCACAGTATCTGGTTCTGGTAATGTAGCAATATACACAATTAAAAAATTAGAAGAAATAGGGGCTATACCTGTAACTATAAGTGATACTAAAGGCGCAATATATCAGAAAACCGGTATTAATTTGCAGACATTAAAAAGAATCAAAGAAGTAGAAAGAGGTTCATTAGAAGATTATATGAGAGCTCATCCAGATGCGATATACACCCCAATTGAAAAATATGTAGATCACAGAAATCCTATATGGTCTGTTCCATGCTACGCAGCATTTCCAAGTGCAACTGAAAATGAATTAACAAAAGAAGATGCCCAAGAACTTATAAAAAATGGTTGTGTTTGTGTATCTGAAGGGGCAAATATGCCTTCTACTCCTGGAGCTGTTGATGTATTTTTAAGAAATAATATTTCATACGGGCCTAGTAAAGCAGCAAATGCAGGAGGGGTTGCAGTATCAGGACTAGAAATGGCGCAAAACAGCCAAAGGCAGAAATGGGATATTGGAAGAGTTGATGAAGAATTGAAACAGATTATGCATACTATCTACCATAATGCTAACAAGGCTGCTGAAGCTTATGGACATCCGGGTAATTTAATATTTGGAGCAAATATTGCAGGATTTATCCGAGTAGCCGATGCAATGCTTGCTCAGGGCAGAATATAATTTTTATAATAATTTCTTCTTTTAGGGTTTGATGGACCATCGAAGTCCTAAAAAATTCTAAAGAATTTTTGGGAACATTCAAAATCCCTAAAAGATTTTGAAGTAATTGAACTCCGGACTACTCAGTCGTAAACCAATCAATCAAATTACTTACTTTTTGAAAGAGTTGTTTTAATATTTAAATTTTCTCTCATAATTTTTATGGTCAAAATATTCAATAATTATTGCGAGAACTTCAATTTCATTTCCTACAACAGAATAAACCAATCTCCATCCTTTTGGTAATCTATACCAAAATAAATTATCAATATTATATTTTTGAATATATTCCTTGGGTATTAATTCTTTTCTTATTTTTTCTCCAGAAAAAACATTTTCCTTTAAAATATCAATTGCTCGTTTAAGTGATTTCTTTAGCCAGTCTTCTTCAGGTAAGGAATTAAAGGCTTCTTCTGTTCTGTCTTCAGCAAAGATAATTCCATCTGCTTTTTTAATTGGCCTCATAAAGATTAATATCTTTTTTTATTTAAGAACTTTTGTACTAATTCTGGATTCCAAATATAAATAATAAAACCTTCATTATCAATTCCTATTTTATTATTTTCATAAAGATATTTAAGAATAACATTAAAAGTTCCCCACATTATTTTTTTTGGAATATTGTTGAATAATTCTGTTTTTCTAAAGTCTCCACTATTTTCCTTAATAAATTTTTCAACCATTATCACAGTCTCAAGTCTAGGGCTTCTAGTTATTATTTCTTTCACATTAAAGCTTAATTCTTTTTGTTCCATTTTATCAGATGATAATATTATCAATTGATACTACTATTTAAATCTTTCGTTTATAAAATCTTAAATTTTTTAGGACGAGTCCTTTGAAAGAAACCTCGGGGTTTTAACCCGGTGAGAATTTCAAAATGCAAAGGGGCGAGTCAACATTTTCAATAATTATATATTTCTAAGATTCTTAATAAAAAAGTGAGTTAGATGGTAACTCACTGAACTCAAAATTCTAGTGATAACTATCTTTCTTACTAAATAAATGTTTCGCTCTTGCTTAGCGGGAGCTCTGGAGGGAAAAATGGAAATGAAATTGGTGAAAAGTTCACATGCTGTAGGTGAGAGTAATTATCACATACAGCTAACACCTGCTTACAGGCAGGACATATTTGTTGAAAAGGAGGTTGCAGAACTCACTCTTGCTTATGTAGTAGAAAAGCTCGTGGAGTTAAAAGTTGTAGTTTTAGGATATGGTTTTGGTCCAGACCACTTCCACTTGTTTTTAGCAAATGTAAGATTTGTTGGAGAAATCGAACTTGTAAGACAGATAAAAGGATATAGTTCTTTTATGATGAGAAAGAACTTTTGGCATCTCTTCAAAGCAAAGCCTTGGGGAAAGAAATTCTGGAGTGAAGGACACTTTTACAGGAGTGTTGGAGCAGTGAATTCAGTGACCATGAAAAAATATGTAAAAGAACAAGATAAACATTGGGAAACAATAAAAGTAAAAGAGATTAAACCAATCGCACAGACAAAACTTGGAGATTTTCGCTCTTAAACCCTGTGGGCTTTAGCCCGCAGTAGTTTAGAAATTTTATCAAATTACTTCTTATTTTAGATAGCACTTTTATTTTCTATCTTTTAAGGTAGTTTCAAGAATTGGTTTTTTTGTTCTTGCTAAAACTTTTTGAGGATTAACCTCTTCTTACAAATTTATCAACATCCCCAGTATAAAATGATGCAGCTGTTGTCCATTCGTCATCAATTCCTTGATAGAAGTCTGTTCTCTCCC
>JAHJTU010000083.1 GCA_018829485.1 Nanobdellota archaeon
ATTGCAGATAGCATGACAAAAATAATTGAACCATGGAAAAAAGCATGTTTAGCAACTTCAACAGTATTATTCCTTAAGAATTTCATTGCAGGAGTTAAAGGAGAAACATTTGCAAGAGACAGAGTTATGTCAGTTTATAAGGAAATTTGCGCAAAAGAAATGGCAGAAGGAATGTACAAGAATTCACATGAATGCTTCCTTGCACATGAAAATGAAATTGAATCAGCAAAGGGTTCAGTATTAACAGCCCACAATAATGCTCTTAAAAAAACAGAAACACTTATAACAAAAAACAAAGATGGGATAGAACAAGTTAATTGGGGAACATTAAACACAGAACTAGAAAAATATGATCAAACTGTTGTTGGAGATGCAAGAGAAAAACTAACCAGAATACAAGAATTCGAAACAAAAACAGGTTCTGTATTAGTATCCAGATCTGAATTAGAAGATATCTTATTTAATTTAGAAATGAGCAATCTTCCACAAGGAGAAACAAATCAGAATTTTGTAAATGGATACAAAGATATTTCTAAAGATGATATGAAATACTTATCTGGAATTGGAAAAGAGTATGGAGATATTCTTGATGAATGGGATAAAGCTTGGAAAAACAAGCAAGTAGAAGGTGACTTTTCATGGGATAAAATGTATGATTCTAATTCTGTAGAAATTTATGAAGATGAAATATTAAAACAATTCTTAGAAGCAGCAAAATATAAAGAAAGAATGGTTGGCCCATTTACTGTTGAAGATGATAAGGGAAAAGATTACGCTGTTGCATTAATAAGAAATGCTAATGGAGGATATGATTGGAAAAAAGGAAGTATAGATGAAAATAATCAATTTACTCAAATTCAAAAAACAGAACAAGGAGAAACAAAAGTAAGTTATCCAATTAAAACAAGATGCTCATTTGATGAACTTACAATAAGATTTTATGAATCACCATATAAAGGATTGCCATATTATGTTCCATTCCCAACAGTTAATGGAGATGCACAAATTAAAATTATGAAATATGATTCAGCTGGTAATCCAAAAACTGCAGTAATTAAATTCCCATTAGCATCAGGAGAATGTGATACTTTCTTATATGAAAAAGGAAAAGAAATAAGTTCAATAGACAGAAAAGAAACATTAGACATGGCATTTGAAGCAATTAGAAGAGTTTCTTCATTGCAAGATAAATCTCCAGGACAATTAGTTTCATTTTCAATAAAAGGAAAAAGAGGACAATACAAAATTGGAGGAAATTATGCTGGATTAGAAGAAGGACAATGTGAAGACTTTATGTCAGCAAGTGATTGTGAAATTTTATTCCAAGTATGTGATCCTGTAATGTGTCCACCATCAAGATTTAATTTAGGTGGAAGGTGGCAAGTAACAGATGTTGTGCAAACAGGAGTTATTGGAAGCATAATGTTAGGAATGCCAAATTATCCACATCCTGTATTGCCAATCTGTCTTCCAGGTGTAAGAGCAGGAATATTAAATTATGCAAGTATTTTAGATGCTTATTCTGATTGCATGATAGAATCAGCTGAACAAGGAACAACATCAGGAATATGTGATAGAATAAGAAGTGTATACATTTGCGAAACATTATGGAAAGAAGGATTAGCAATTGCAAATGCTAATGGTGGATTATTTGATTTAATTGGACAACTAATATTCAAAGTATCCCCACAAGGTGGAAAGGAATATATGTATTTCAAGGAAAGTTTAGCAAAAGTAGATGATAGTGTTAAATGGTTTACTTCAACTTATGCTGCACCAGTATTTGCATCATTTAAAGCAAGAACAGGAGAAGAAGTTGGAACCTATATTTGCAAAGCAGCATTTTATGGAAATGTTCCAAGTTTAAGCAGTGCATTAGATTTATTAGCAAAACCAGAAAGTCCAACACAATTCATAGCAACATTAGAAGAAATTCCATATTCTGATATAAGTGAAACAATATATGGACAAGTATCAAGATCTCAGTATAAATTATATTTCCATATTTATTCTGGAGAAGATAAAGGTGTATTTTACAAGGTTTATTTAGCAGATCCTGTTCCAATTCCAGGTTATCAATCAATACAATACTATAATATTCCGGGAAGACAAACATCTGGTTACATTAATATAAATGATTTTGTTGATGAAACATTTGACTTTGAAGCACCAGCAGGATACAGGCAAGTATGCATTGAAATTGATGGAATAGCAAAATGTGGATTCAAGCAAGTTACAACTGACTTTGGTTTAGAATACTTATCAAATGCATATTTAAAAGAACAATTAGAAAATGAAGTTACAAATGCAGATGAATGCATGCAAGGAACAGCAAGTGCAATTCCATTAGCAACATTGCCATTTGCAGGCACAGGTGCATTAACAGAAGCAGCACATGGTGGCTTGGATAAAAGAGGGATTGTAAGAGTTTGTGATGAAAGAAATCCAGGTGAAGGAACAAATAAAGACAGATGGCAAAAAGTTGGAACATGTGGAAAATATGAAGGAGTAGAACTTTATTGTTGGATGGATACATTATCAGTACAAGGTGCAATAAAAGATTTGAAATTAATTAATGAAACACTTTCAAGAGCAGAAGATAATCTTGATTTAATAGATTACAGCAAGTATTATTCAAGTGAAGAAAGCATGTCAAGGTTGCAAGAATTAAGAGCATTATGGCTAAATATAAAATCACAAAATGAACAAGATAATAATCCTGAAGATATTAAAGCTGCAATTGGATTAGGAACAGACTTATATCAAAAAACATTAGATTCAAACATAAAAGCAGAAGCAATGCTTATTGTTAGTCATTCATACACAGCACAGCAAAAACTTCTTCTTAATACAGAAATAGAAGCTGCAAAAGCAGAACTAAGAAGCACAATACAATCTTTATTCAAAGCAGAAGATTATGAAACACCACAAACACCTTCTGAACCTACCCCTACAGAAACACAGACAGGAACACCAGATACAGGGACAGGGGCACAGACACCAACACAAGAAGGGACAAAAATTACAGGAGAAACAGAAGCAGGCAGTGGTTGTGATAAAATATGGGAACTTGGACCTGCATTAACAATAAAAAAAGGAGAATCAATAACATGGAAAGAATATACTATAAGTTTAGAACAAACTTACGATCACCACACTAGTGTTTTAAGTGTTATAGACAAAGCAGCATTTTTAATAAAAAAAGGAACAAAGGAATTAGATTGTAATGATGGTGTTACACAATTTGCAACACAATTAATTGTAGATAATAAAAATTCTCCAGAATATGGTGGAGCAGACAAAGAAGAATGTCAAAAGATTAAGTTCGATGCTGTAAGAGTTCATCCTTGGAATGATGAATTTATTGGAAGAATCAGAATAAATGGAGAATATGTAAGAAGAGAAGGACAAACAAATGATGAAGTGGGATATGTATGCAATTTCAAAAAAGATAAGCAAGAAATTCTAGAAGATTTTAAAATAGTTTTGAAAGAAGTAAGAGCAAAAAATACAGGAATGTATACTGCATACTTTAGACAAGGATTAGCTAATGAAAATGGATGGTTTAATTGTTTTGGTGGTTGGGATCCAGATATTGGTGCTGTAGATAGAAATACAGAAACACAAGTAATGAGTAATGGAGAAGTTATAAGAAAAGCATTTGGATTACTATATCCAGATAAATTATGCAATAACATTGATTTTGATGTAATTAGCAAAGAAACATTTGATGACACAAAAGATGAAATAACAAGAATCTATGTGTATGTAACTCCAATTTCAGTTGCAAAAATTACAAATCAAAAAATATATACAGATGATAAATGGAATGTGTATTTTGAATTTAATATAGAACCAAGAGAAACACTTAATGGAAACCGTGTGGAAGTAACTTTAAGTGGAAGTAATAATAAAGAAGCATATAAAACATTCTACATAAATGATGTGGAAAATTCTTTAGATAGAACAGCACAGAAATTAAGAGTAACAAAAGAAAAAACAAAGATAGTAATTAATCAAGAAAACTATAAATGGGCAAGAGAAATACTAACAACAACAAATCCATTTTATATAAAAACAGAATTATATGTTAATGGAGTTAAAAGAACATGGGCAATATTAGAAGTAAGTGATCTTTTTCCAGAAAACTTTTACAGAATAGAAAGAAATGATGAAATTAAAGTTGGAGATTATACTCTAAAATTAACTGATGTAACAGCAGGAAAAGTTTTTGTTGGATTCTTGGTTAAAGACAAAGGTGGAAAAATATTTGATTGTTATGGTGAAACAAACTCTGATCTTTTATACATTTATGATAATGGAGAAAATATGTGGGGAAGTGGTACAGTAGATCCAGAATGTAAAAAATTAAAATTTGAAAAAGTATATCGGGGCACAGGATTCTTCTTAGCACAAATATCTATAATATAGAAACAAAATAAAATGCGGGGCACAGGACTTTCGTTGATTTTTGGTTGAGCTTTTTTCCAAAAAGATCAATTCGAACCTGCGTAGGCACTAAGCCACAGGGACCTAAACCCTGCCCGTTTGACCGCTCCGGCAACCCCGCATATAATTAAGTACAAAGATTAGTATTAAAATATTTTGTAAAAAGAAAAATTTATATAGAAGAAATCACAAATATTTAAAAGAGGTAAAATGAGATTACATCATATTTTATTCTTAGTATTAATTCTTAGTTTAATTGCTTTTGGACTCACTGGATGCCAAACAACACAAGAATCAGAATACTATCATGTTCAAGAAGGAGATGTTCTTGTTTTTGGTTTTCCTTGTTGCCATCATATTAATCCAAGATATTTTGAAAATGCAATAGAATCAATTAGTGAAAATGAATATATAGTTCACATACATAATGCCACAAGAGAAATTTGGTTTAATATAGAAAATAATTCTCCTAAAAGAATAACAATAAATGAATTTATGAATTGTTTTAATGAAGATGGAAAAACTATACTTAGTCAAAGGGGAGATGGTTACAAAGGAATAATTTATCATGATAGTTATTTTTTGTGTGGTGATAATTTTAATTGTTCTCACGAATTTGGTGAAGTAACTTATGGAGGTGGAGAAATAATTGCTGCTGAAGATTTTATATGGAAACCATCTAAGATAATTAGAGAACCTTTATCAATAACAATAGAACCAAATTCTTCTGCAAGATATTTCAATGAATTATTTATCACAGATACAAGCCAATTACCATTAAAATTAACATGTGAGCTTAGAGTTCTTGTTGATAATTATTTATGGGTTAAGTCAAATAAAGTAACAATAACTTATGTAGAATAAAAACCTTCACTTCACTTTTTCTGCTTCTTTTTCCAATCCCACTTGTATTTTCTTAATTTAGATGTTTTTCCAAATCCACAAGAAGAACATACTTTCTTTTTTCTGTGAAAAGAATTATGCCCGCATCTTTTGCAAGCAACATGCAATTTATGTCCTCTTCCTCTCTTACCTAATGTGGGAGTTCCTTTTACCATTTTATTATACGCATAAATCCAACCTTTTTATATTTATTCAGTCTTTACCAGACTTTACTTCACCAATAGAAGAAGGAGATATAAAGATTATTGTGTCTCCCCTAACAAAAGTCAATCCAAGATTTTTTCTGACTTCACTATTAACAACTTCTTTTGTACCTTCAAGCACAATGTTAATGTGTATGTCAAAAGCAAGAAGCTTGCCTACAAATTGCTTCTCATTCTTTAATTGCACTAATACTTCTTTTCCTTTTGCCTGGTTTAGCAAATCTAATGGTCTTTCAAAGCTATACATGTTTTTTCCTCACTAAGTTTTCATTAAGTTAATATTTAAAGTTTTAGTTTTTAAATCTTCCTTAATTATGCTTTATATAGTTTAGAAAGGTTTTTAAAATTTCTTTATTGAATTAAATGAGAACAAACAAAGAAAATAGAATAATCAGAAAATGAAAACAGGAAGAAAAGCAACAGGCGGAAAATACAAAAAAGCCAAGAAAAGAAAATTAAGAGAAAGAGTTGGACATATCCGATATGTAAATCTTGGTAAAGAGAAAAGGAAATCTCTTAAAACAAGAGGTGGAGATAAAAAAGTTGTTTTACTTTCATCTAATAAAGTTAATTTGTTTGATCCTTCAACAAAAAAAACACAAAAAGTTGAAATTAAATCAGTTTTAGAAACACCTTCTAATAGATTCTTAGCAAGAAGAAATATAATCACTAAAGGAACAATTATTGAAACTGAAAAAGGAAAAGCAAAAGTAACAAATAGGCCATCGCAAGAAGGAACAATAAATGCTATATTAATAAAATAAATTCTTTCCAAAAAACTTAAAAAGATTTCTATTAAATCGAAAGGTTTATAAACAATCTAAGGGCAAGTATTATAAAATTATGCCGAATTTTGATTCACTTAAAAGTGAAACAGGTTTTAAAAAATGGTTTTTATTAAAAAATGTCCAGAATGCGGTAGCGTTAATCTTGTTTTTGAAGGTGAGAGGGGTGAAATTATCTGCAAAGACTGTGGTCTAGTAGTAGAAGAAAAGATGCTTGATTTGGGCAAAGAATGGAGACAATTCGAAGAAGGACAAAAAAAGGGCAGAGGTGGAGCACCATTAACTCTTCAGAAATTCGATAAAGGTTTAACAACTAATATTGGAGAAGGTTCAGACATATACCAATTATCTGGAGAAAAATCAAGAAAGAAGTTCTTTAGATTAAAAAGATGGCAAGAAAGAGTATCAACAAGTATTGAAAGAAATCTTAGATTAGCATTAGCAGAATTAAGAAGAATTTCTGAGAATTTAAGATTGCCTAATGTTGTAAGAGAAGAAGCATCAAGAGTTTACAATTTAGTATTGCAAAAAGGACTTGTAAGAGGAAGAGGAATGGAATCTGTTATTGCTGCTTGTGTTTATGCGGGTTGCAGAACATACAACATTCCAAGAACCTTAGATGAAATTGCAGCTGCTTCTGATATTGAAAGAAAAGAAATTGGAAGAACATATAGGTATATTGCAAGAGCATTGCCATTGAAAATAAATCCAGCAGCACCAAAAGACTATATTCCAAGATTTGCATCTATACTAAATCTTGGTCCTAAGACACAAACTGATGCAATAAAAATTCTAAGAAAAGCAGAAAAAGGTGAACTTACATCAGGAAGAGGACCAGCAGGAATTGCTGCAGCTGCATTGTATGTTGCCGCATTATTAAATGGAGAAAAGAAAACACAAAGAGAAGTTGCTGACATGGCTGGAATAACAGAAGTAACAATAAGAAACAGATACAAAGAATTACTTGACAAGCTTAATTTGCATGGAAAACTTAAAGATAAAGGCGTTAAAGAAGAATAAATTCTTTTTTGTTTTTTATTTTTATATTCTACATTTTTATTTATTCACAAAGTTACTTTCATAAAATCCTGTGCAATAAATGAATTCTTAAAGACTTTTTTAGCTTCTTTTAAAAATAAATGTTCCTTTCCCTTATATCTTCTGCTTATGTGCAATAAATAAAGTTTTTTAGCATGTGATTTCTTTGCAATTTCTCCAGCATGCTTAGCTGTAAGATGATCAACTTCAGATGCTCTTGCTTCCAAATCAGTAAGAAATGTTGCTTCACTAATAACAACAGAAGCATTTTCAGCAAGTTTTAATGCATTACTACAATAACCAGTATCAAAAATAAAAGCAACTGA
>JAHJTU010000014.1 GCA_018829485.1 Nanobdellota archaeon
CTACAGGCTCTGTTTCAGGTGAAGCTAAAAGCTTAAACAGTGGTTCAGATCTTCTTTACTTACTTGATGACTTAGCTGAAAATGTTGCAACAATTACAAAAAGTGATTTACCAACAATTTTGGCAGATGGAACATTCACAGATGACAATGGAGGAAGTTGGGAGTTTGAGCAAACAATTGCAATGGGAACTTCTACAACAAATAGGTTCTCATTTGGAAACTCAGATAATGATTTTGATGACCCTGCTTTAATGTTAGAGATGGCAACTGCTACAGGTTCACCTATGTATACTTGGACTTTGAGTTTTGATAAAGCGACTAATTTAAATGCGAGTATATCTGAAGGTGAAGAAATTACTATATTTGGCAAGAAATATACTATTGGAACTGCAACTGATGGAGACACATTAATTCTATTAGGTGGTTCTGATGCTCAGAAAGTTCTTGTTGGAGAATCTGTAACAATGACTGTTGATGGAGTAGATTATTCTGTTTCATTAGGTGGACTTAGTTCTGCGACTACAACTGTTGCAAGTATTACTATTAGTGGTGAAACAAAAACATTTACAGAAGGACAAACTAAGACTTATGTTATTGGTGGTGTTGATATAGATGTTTATGTTAAGACTGTTTTTAGAACAGGTGATGATGGTTCTGGACACATTGAAATAGAACTTGGTTCTAATAAACTAACTATTGAAAGTGGTAATGCTGTTCAATATGGTTCTGATAACACAGATATTGATGGAACTTTAGTTACTTTAACTGGTACTGCTAATAATGTAATGGGTAGTTTAACTAAGATGACTATTGCTGTTGCGGCCCCAGATAGTGATGCAAATCACATTCTTGTTGGAGAAGCATTTACAGACCCTGTGTTTGGAACTCTTAAGCTTGAATTGTCAGGAGTCCTTAACGGACCTGTGTTTACTGCAGAGAAAGACACTGGAAGAACTACACTTGAATTAAAGAGTGGTGGAAGCAGAGAACTTACTGCAGTGATAACTGATAAAACAGGAGTTACTAAAACAGTTCCATTTGCATATAATAACATAATGCAAGATGATTCAAATAATCCATTCCAAACTGTTGAAGGTAATAATTTAACAGATGATGATTATTTCTTCTTAAATAGTGGAGATTATGAACATCTTATGAGAGTTAGTAAGGTTAATCTTGCAAGTATAACTACAAGTGATCTTGAAATTGAAGACCAATTTACTGGAACAAAATACTTGATTGAAAACAAAGATTTTACTGCTGGACAAAATTTGACTATAAATAGTCAGACATATGTTCTTACAAACAATACAAATAGTGATGGTGTAGCTGGAGGATTTAAGATTGAAAGTGCTGATGCATATGCTACAACACATAGAGATGTATTTCCTTATATGGAATTAGTTGCTGGTGAAGATTTCCCAAGAGTTGCATTTATTAATACAACAAACTTGATTAATGATGCTACTGGAGATGAAATAAACACAACTACTGGTGCAGTTACAACAGGTAGGATATATAATACTCCGACAGGAACAGCTCAATTTAGAGTAACTAATGTTACTGCATTGGCTTGGACTGAATATAGTACTACTCCTACAGGAGGTTCTGCAACTGCATGGACAAATATCTCAGGTTCTAATGCAACTGGTGTAAACTGGACATCTATTTCAGTTGGTGAAGGATGGTATACTTTTGCAACTTCAAATAGATATGTAGGATTTGGAGAAACAGCTAGTGTAAGGATACATAATGTAACTGTTGATGAAGGCTTTAATGCTTATACAGCAGCAACTTACCCAATATCTCCAATGATAATGTATGTTGAAGACAAAGATAAATCAGATGCTGATGCAAGAAATGTTATCTTGATTAACACAACTGATGATGGAACTTACTCAGAAATGAATGGAGATGTTCTATTTTCAGGAACTACACAACATGATGATTCATCTTGGGATGATACTAAGTTGAAAGGTTATTTGACTAACTACGGAACTTATGCATTAAGAGACCAGACAGATACAAATATCCATATTGCTAGTTTGTCTTATGGTAGTGCTCAAATGTATGCCGATGTATATTTGGCAGAAGTGGACGCGAGTATTACTGCTGGAACAACTGGAGGAACAAGTCAGCTTGGAGATGTGTTAGTTACAGATAGTGAAGTAAGCAACGTTGCTACAAAGAATCTAATCGTTGTTGGTGGAAGTTGTATTAATACAGCTGCTGCTGCTTTGGTTGGAGGTGCTAAATGTGGAGCTTCATGGACTGAGGCTACTGGTGTTGGATCAGGACAATTCTTGATCAAGGGTTATGCTTCATCAAGTATAACTAGCAAGCTTGCTTTGCTTGTTGCTGGTTATGATGTTGCAGATACTACAAACGCCGCTACATACTTGAGAACTAAAGCTGTTGACACAAGTAAAGAATACTTAGGTACATCTGCTACTAGTGCAACATTAGTTGTTGAATAAATCCAAAACATTTAATTTTTTCTTTATTTTTCTTTTTTTTAAGGCCTAGTGGTAGCTCTGAAAAAATTTAAATAACCTCTTTTTTATTAATAAGATATGAAAAACATAGAATCAAAAAAAGATAGAGATAAAAGACAAAAGAAAAATCAAGTGATAATTGGAGGAATTCTTATCTTTATAATGATGGCTAGCACATTTGGGATAATAGTTAATTCTTTTGGGGGAGAAAACGATGTTGGAAAAGTTGAATATAACGGATACGAATTTAAAAACGAAAATGGTTTCTGGAAAACAACAATAGGAAATTATGATTTTATTTTTAGATACAATCCTGTCCAAGTTGAAAGAATAGAAGCAGAATTAGGATATTTGAGTGATTATTCTGAAGTTCCTGTTTACATTTTCTCTGAAGATTATGTCTCTGAAGTTGAAATATACAGAAATTTGGGGGATGTTGTTGAAAGATTCCAAGGAGCTTGTTTAACAGAGGAAGGATGCAAAGAGAATTGGCCTATAAAAGATTGTTTAAATAATTTTATAATAATAAAAGAAGCCAATGAAAGTAGAATATATCAAGATGAAAATTGCGTTTTTATAGAAGGAAAAAAAGAAAATTTAACACAATTAACTGATGAATTTTTATTTTGGATACTTGGCATAGAGAGGTAAACAACATAATAGTATTGAATGATTAATGTTGTCCACCCTACTATGTTCAGAAAGAATAGAAATTTCAGACTAACTCAAGGAAGAGTTAGGAACAAGTGTCTTCACATAGAGAAATAAATTTATAAAGGATAAATGAGAAAAAAGATAATGGTAGGAAAGAAAAAAACTAAAAAGAAAGAAAAAATTGAAAGAAAGAAAATAATTCAAAGTAATATTGAAAAAGAAAATATACTATTAAAAAACATATTTATATTCTTAGGAATTTTCTTATTGGTTATTGCTCTTTCTTTCTTTATAATTAAAGCTTCAACTCACTTCAAATACAAAGGGGTAGAATTTGATATTGTAAAAGAAGGAAAATTGACACTCTATCATACTTCTTTTCCGGTCATACACAACGGAGAAAATGCAGAATATAACATATACTTAAGAAATGACCCAAGAGAGCTTGAAAAGAAAGTTCCTGCTAAAGGAACGCTTCTTTCAATTGATGACACAGTTGTTAATATAACTCAAGAATTTGAATGTGATGGAAAGGAAGTTATAGCTATTGCTAATCTTGTTAATATGTACAGTGCAATTGGAAGAGATTTTATAAGAGATGAAAATGCAAGTTGTGATAATTTAGGGAGATATATGTATATTACCATACAACCTGGAAATGAAACAAGTATAGAAAATTTTGGCCCAAATTGTTATAATATAAACATAAAAGATTGTGAAATTTTAGAGGGAACAGAAAGATTTATTGTTGGAATGCTTGTCAAAATCAATTTTGACTTATCCAAATGATACCTAAATTGATTTATGCC
>JAHJTU010000084.1 GCA_018829485.1 Nanobdellota archaeon
TTAAACACTTGGAATTAATTCTATTCCAGATGAACTTGTTTTTAATTCATTACCAAATCCTTTTCCAAAGAAATAAGCAAAATTTGCACTTGCCTTATAAAATGAAAATAATGAATCTTTTTTCTCGCATGTAACAACAAACAACTTATCTTTATTTGCCAATTCAGTTGCAATAGATTCTGCTTTTTTTCTGTCACCTAATTCATCTACAAGCCCTAAATCTTTTGCTTCTTTGCCTAAGTAAAATAAGGATTTTCCAACTTCATACTTTTGTGCATCATCTAAGTTCCTATTTTCAGCAACAGTATCAAGAAAATCTTTATGAATAATATTTAATTTTGCAAGTAAAATGTTTCTCTCATTATCTGTTAATTCTCTTGCAGGATCAGCTATATCCTTATACTCGCCTGTAACAAGTCTTTGATATGTTAAATTCCAATCTTGCAATAAACCAGCATATTCTAAGTATGATGCAATAACACCAATACTTCCAGTAATGCTATATGGTTCAGCAACAATCTTATCAGCAGCAGAAGCAATCCAATAACCACCAGATGCACCAACTTCACTTATGAATGCAACAACAGGTTTCTTTTGTTTTACTTCAAGAACTTTTCTTTCAATATTATAACTTCCAACAACTTCTCCTCCTGGTGAATTAATATCAAGCAAAACAGCTTTTACAGTAGAATCTTTTTCAGCTTTTTCCAAGCATGAAAGAATTCCTGGAACATTTGCTTCTTGTATAAAAAATAAAAATCCAGTATCAGAACTTGTAATTGTGCCATCTATTGAAATAACCATTAATTTATTTGTGAAAGAGCTTTTTATTGCAAATATCAAGAGCACAAGAAGAAATACAGAAATTATTGTTATAAATATAAAATTAGGAGTTATTTTCCTTTTCATATCTTTGTTTTTGTTTCTTTGTGCCATTTATCTCATTAATTTATTCTGTTTCATTTACTGTTGTATTTAAATCTGGAGTCCAATCTTGAGAAATTGCTAAACCAATATGTGATTTAAGATTACTTCCTAATTTTCCAAACCAACCAAGAAGTTCAGATGCAAGTGTTTTTTTATGTTCCTCATTTTCTAAATTCAAATTCATAGTTTTTATAATAACAAAACCACCTATAACAATCAAAATGATTAGTATTATTATTAAAGTCCTCATTTTTCTCTTTTATTTCTAAAAGCGAAAATACTTTAAATTTCTTTTGGTATAACTTTCTTTATAAAGCCCTGTGGTGTAGTGGTCAAGCATACGAGACTCTGGATCTCGTGACAGAGGTTCGAATCCTCTCAGGGCTATTATATTAAGCCCCATTAGTGTAGTCCGGTCAAGCACATTGGCTTCTCGAGCCAAAAACACGGGTTCAAATCCCGTATGGGGCATTTTCTTTTTTTCTGCGTTTTTGGAAAAAGTTTTTATAGTTTTTTGAGTAATCTTTTCAAGGAAAAATGATAGGAACTTTAGCTGAAGATGCAAATGTAACTGTATACTTTGAAGAAGGAGATCTTGGAAAAGTTACCAAAGGAATAAAAGAAGTCCCATTCATGATATACCCACAAAATAAATGGGTTCCTTTAGAAATAACAGTAAGTGATGAAGCAAATGATAAGATAGATGGAATAATTGCAGAAATGCATAAAAAAGAAGGAACAACAGATATTACTTCTTTTAAAGTTGTATTAAGTCCAAAAGTTTATCAACGCTTTTTAGAAAGAAAAGGGTGGAGTGTTCATCAAGGGTATAGGCACATATACTTAATTGATACAGATGATTTAGAATATTTCAAACGTGATTATCTTTATATAAAAACAAATTATTTTTTATTCATAAAAGATGAAGAAGCATTAAAAGAATTTCACAAAACTTATTTTTAGTTTTCTTTTCTATGGTTTTGATAAAAGATGGAAGAAAAAAGTAAAAAAAGAAGAGGAAGAGTTTTGGTAATGAGGCATGCAGATGTTTATGATCATGCTGGTGGTGAAAAATTTTTGTATGGAAATCTTGATGGTTTTTGGCTTTCTCAATTAGGAATAAGACAGGCAACAGATACTGCAGATTATATAAAAGAAGAATTAAAACTTCCACTAGATATTATAATACATTCTCCTTTAGAAAGAACTTTTCAAACTGCAAGGATAGTTGCTGATAGAAATTCAGCAAAACCAAAAATGATTCCTGAAATGGATATAAGGGATATTGGAGTTTTTCCATGGCAGGGAAAATTACCAAGAGAAGAATGGACAAAAAACAGAAGAAAATATTTTGAGATGCAAATGAAGCAAGAGATAAATGGATTAGAGCATCCAAAAAAAATTCAAAAAAGAATGGTTAAATCTTTTAATGAATATACTGAGAAATATCCAAATAAGAATTTGTTATTTGTCTCACACGGTGATCCAATTTGTTATTTGTTTCAATATTTTAATGGAGAAGAACTAGAACCATTGGTATTTTATCACATGGGTGTTAATAAAGCTGCATTATTTGAAGTTCATATGAATAATTCAACACCCTTAGTAAAAAAACTTTATGAACCAGAAGAATGTGGAACCCATTATCCAAAGATTAATCATACTAAAATACAAGAAGAAAAATAATATTAAAAACTTAAAAACCCAAAACTCTTTCTAAAGGCATTTCAGAAACAGAAAGATTTTTATACCATTTTTTATATACAAAAAAGGCTAAGGAAAATGGAACAAGCAAAACAAACAATAGAAGACAGATTCTTTCAAGAAATTGGTGGTAAAACCTTAAGAAATTTAATTTTAGCTTATGCTACATTTAATAAATATACCTATTTTTCTTCAAAAGATGTTCAAGAAGGGCTTAAAGTAGATGGACATAATTATTCTTTAGATAATATAGACAAAGAATTAGAACTTTTAACAGAAGAAAAAAACCTTATTCCAAGGACTTATAGGCTTAATTTAGAAAATGCCCCTGTAAAAAACTTTTTAGAAATAATGAAAAAGTATTAATTAAAAAAGAACTTCTCCATTTACCTTGTATAATTCTATTATTTGTTCTATATGCTCTTTCTTTGAAGGATTTAAAGAAACAACTTCTGCATCACCTCTTTTTGCTCTTTGTTTGTATGGGATTAGATAAGAATTATTAATCAGAAATTGTACAGCAAGTTTTGCATTTTTTCTTTCATGACTTGGAAAAAGACATGTTAAAGAATCAATAGAAATATAAGAACCACCCCACTTACCTTTAGATCTCAATTTCCATAAAATATTGATTGCAATCTCTTTTATTCTTATATCCTTATCTGGCATCTTCTATACTAACAAGAGGGCAGATTTTTAAAGATTTATTGTTATAGGATTTCATGAGAGAATTCATTTATTATTCAGCAAAAGCAAGAACATCAGGGAATTTTCATGATTTAATGAAAGCAGGAAGAATAGATATTGTAATTCATGTTATTATTGCATCTTTCTTTTTATCTAATAAACTCAGACAAGATGTTAAATTACATTTAATTTTTGATGGTCCTCCTGATGCACCAAAGCATTTAGAATTTGTAAGTGATGAGGAAATGCCAATAAGCAAAAAAGATGTTTCTGGATTAATTAAGAGAATGCTTTACAAATACAAGAAGGGAATGAAAACAAAAGTATTTCCAGGATGTTTTATTGAAAAGAAAAGCCTTTCTGCACTTTTGCAAGAAATGCAA
>JAHJTU010000085.1 GCA_018829485.1 Nanobdellota archaeon
CAAGTCTTAAGAATAAATCATATAAGTACTTGTGAATCTTTTTCATTAATTAAATAGAATAAAATAATTTAAATACATTAGCATATAAGAATAAATTAAAATGAAAATAGATAAAACAATAAGGAATGTAGCAATTTATGCATCCTTTTTTGTGATTTTACTTGTAATCCTGCTGATTTTCCCTTTTATAGATAATGCACTTATTTTACAATTATCAAATATTCAGAATCCTATTTTGAATCCAATTATGGTGTGGGTTAGCAATATTGGTTCTGGAATTGTTGTGTTTTTTATTGTAACAACTTTATTTCTTTATGAAAAGAGAAAAAGAAAGTGGATAATACCTTTATGGCTTGGATTTGCTCTTTCAACCTTTATTGTATTTGCACTTAAACTTTTGATTTTAAAAGAAAGGCCATTTATGGTGCTGGAGTTATTTGCATTTAAGGAATTTGCATTCTGGAATTCTTCTTTTCCAAGCTGGCATGCTGCAATGGCTTTTTCAGCATTACCTGTAATTGACAAAGAATTCAGAAAAATAAGAATCATATGGATTTTATTTGCTCTTCTTATTTTATTTTCAAGAGTTTATTTTTCATATCACTTTTTCAGTGATATTATTGCTGGTGCATTAATTGGATACTTTTCAGGATTTATTTTTGTAAGGCTTTGGGAGAAAAAAATAAAAACAAAAAAGTAAAATCTGAAAGATGAAAAATATTAGTTTTGAACTTAGAAGGCAAAGTATGCATGTTCTTTTAGGATTGCTTATTATTTTTCTTGCTTTGCTTGATAGGGTTTTTACTTTATGGTTTCTTTTTATTCTAATCTGTTTTGGAGTTTTGCTTTCTTTATTGCAGATAAAATTCAATTTCAGATTTATTGATGTAATTTTAGATAGATTTGAAAGACAGAAATACATGAGAAGATTTCCTTTTAGAGGCACTTTATCATTTATATTTGGTTCTCTTCTTGTTTTAAAAATATTTTCACTTGATATTGCACTTGCATCTATTGCAATTTTAGCTTTTTCAGATTCTTTTTCACATATAATTGGAAAACTAGGCAATAGAAAGAATCCATTAGATAAAAGTAAGAATATAGAAGGCACAATCTCTGGAATTATTGTAGGAACAATAGCAGCGTCTTTTTTTGTTCCAGTGTTATTTGCCTTTATTGCATCTTTTTTTGCTATGCTTTCAGAAGTCCTTTCATTTAAACTACAAGAAGAAAAGATAGATGATAACATAATTATTCCATTAATATCAGCAACAGTAATCTTTTTATTGAGACTTTTCCTTAAATAAAGAAGAAAAAGAGGTAATAATGGTTGATCCAAGAATTATGTTAATAACTCATTTTTTACTTGAATTATGGAATAGAATCCTTGAAATTGTATATTCACCTTTGCAAGTAAAAGAAATGCTTTTCATTCTTACACCTTTAATTATTGTCTTGCTTGTTATTGAGTTATATTTTGGAAGATACAAGTATGAGAAATTAGGATGGAACACTGCTGTTGGAAATTCTCTTGCATTAGTTTTTGTTGGCATGAATTTACTTAATTTTTTGTATGTTAATGGAGATATTTTTGGAAGAGATGCAAAAACACTTCTTGCCTTTATAGTATGCATTGAAGCCTTATTCCTATTATTTGTTAATTTCTTTCATATTTTCCCAAGAGAAGCTGCCTTTGGTATATCCTCTCCTTTAATTTTGAATTTTATTGGAATTGCAAGCATTATCATGGTTTATTCAGATATCCCATTTGATTACATTACCTTAATTGCATTCATTATAATATTCCTTATTATAGCTATTGTTTTAAGTATACTTCAATCATTAGAAGCTCCTGCTATACCAAAAGTTAGGGTTGGCAGAGAAAAACTGCCTGTACCAGAAGAAAGTGCATAGTTCTATACTTGTTATTTTACCTATTTTTAGCTACTTCGAAACATTTTTAAAGTATAAACTGCCAAGTTACAACAGGTTAAGGGCATAAGTTAGCGCACAATGCAAGCTGGCATATACCTTAATAATCTATAATAAAATTAAAATAAAAAAATGAACAAAACATTAAAAATAACAACAATTCTTTTGTCTTTATTGCTAATTATGGCTTTTGTCACTCCATTTGTTTTGGGTGCTATTTCTGTAACATCAGGAACTCTTCATTTAGAACAAGAAAGAGACAAGAGTGTTTCTGGAACTATTACAGTTAATGCTTCTGGAACAAGTGCATCGGGTTTTTCTTGTGCATTTGTAACACCATCTGATTTTACAGATGACGATGGAAATCAGATAACAATAGACAGTTGTACTGGTAGTATTTCTGCTAATACTGTTGGAACAGTAGAAGTAACAGTCAATATAGATGAAGACATGTATCTTGGTAGTTATTCTGGATTAGTTACTCTTGATGATGGTGCTGATATAGATATAACAAACTTCACTCTTGAAGTAGATGTTGTGCCAAAAGATGTAAGAGATATATGTGAAGATGGAAGACGGAACCCGGATGACATAAGATTATCTGTAAATGAACCAGATGAAAATGAAAAAGTAGAACCATTAGATGACGTTGAAATTGATGTAAAAGTCTATGTTGATTCAGATGATATGGATGTTGAATTTACAGCATTCTTAATTGACAAGTATGACGATAATGTTCTTGCAGAAGTTTCTGATAGCATGGACATTGATGAGAATGATGACGACAGATTTGAACTTAGTTTAAAAATTCCAGCAGATATTGAAGAAGAAAGTGATGACAGATATGCAATTTATGTTGTTGCTTGTGATGATGGGAATGAAGATGAATACTGTAATTGGGAAATGAGAAACATTGATGTACAAAAGAAAAATGATTATGTTGTTGCAACAGATGTTATTACAGAAGATGATTTAATGTGTGGACAATCAAATGATTTAACAGTAAGAATAGTTAATGCAGGAACAAAAAAACAAGAAGATGTTAAAGTAACATTTTCTTTACTTGACTTTTCTGAAACAAAAACAATTGAAGGCTATCTAAAAGAAGCAAAGAAGGAAGATGTTCTTTTCTCAATTAATATTCCAAAAGGAACTGAATCTGGAAAATATGATGCTGAAGTAATTGTTTTATATGATAACAATAAACAATACACAAAATATTTCCCAGTAAATATAGCATGCACATCAGCACAACCAACTGCAACATTAATGTTGAGTCAAACAAGTTTTACTGCAAGAACTGGAACAACAATTAGCACAACAGCAATTATAACAAATACAGGAAATACTGCACAAGAATTTACATTAAAAGTAACTCCAACTGGAACATGGACTGATTCTTACATAAGAGAAGTTTCTGTATTATCTGGACAAAGTAAACAAGAAACAATTACTTTGCTTGTAAAAG
>JAHJTU010000086.1 GCA_018829485.1 Nanobdellota archaeon
TCTTCAATGTACATGTCTTTATTAGACAAAATTCCTTGTTGTATTGTTACAAGGGATTCAGATGTTCCTAGAATATTAAAAGTAACAAAAGAGAAAGTAGAAGATTTTGAAAATAATTTAGTTAGGGTTTATCTTAAAATTCCTGATGACATTGGATATTATTCTGACGTAACTAATTCTTAGACTAATTATTTAGATAAACAAAAGAAAAAAACCCACCCTTACTATCCTTTAAATATTTATATACCTTCGTATTTCAAAACACCTATTTTATTACGATTTTGTTTATATATCTTTGAAACATTTTATTTTTTTAATGGAAAAAAACTTAGTTGATAGATTAAAAGAAGCAAGACAGGGTGATTTATTAGGTAGTAAGGAATTAAAAGCAATAGCAAAAGTTGAGTCTGCAGTTCTTAGAGGATTTAGAAACTATTGTGAAAGTGAGGGCTTTGAAGAACTTATAGTTCCGCATATGACTGCTGCAACAGGTGCTTGTGAGAATTTTTTAACTGTATTTCCTGTTGAGTATTTTGGAAAAACAGCTTATTTATCCCAAACAGGACAGTTGTATCTTGAAGCATTTGTTCCTAGCATGAGAAAAGTATGTTGTGCAGGGTCAAGTTTTAGAAAAGAACCTGATGTAGATAATAGGCATTTAGTTGAATTTCCCTTACTTGAGATAGAAGAAGCAGATATTACTTTGGATGTACTAAAAGATAGAATTTCTGGAATAGTTAATTCAATGATAACAAGTGTAGGAGAGAGATGCGGTTCAGAATTAAGTTTGTTAGATATAGACAGCAAATGGCTTGGACATTTAACCCCACCATATAATTCAATAACTTATGGAAAAGCTATTGAAACCTTAAATAAATATGACTATGATTTGAAATGGGGCAATGACTTGAAATCAAAACATGAACATAAACTTATAGAGATAAATGAAGGTATGCCTTTATTTGTTACACATTATCCGCAAGAGATAAAGTTTTTTAATATGAGGCAGAACAGAGACAATCCTTTAATTGTTAATAGCGCAGATTTTCTTTTTCCCTATGGTGGAGAAGCTGTTGGTGCTGCTGAACGTGAAGAAGATTACTCTATTTTAGAAAAACGGTTGTATGAATCAAAGATGTTGGAATTAATGTGTGAAGCAATTAAACAAGAACCCGGAGAATTTGCAAATAAACCTATTAGAGAATTAAAAGAAGAAGGGATTAATAGATTTAGGTGGTACTTGGATTTGGTTAAACAATCTCCTGTAAGACATGCAGGTTGCGGAATTGGAATGAATAGAATTGTTCAGGGAATTTTGAAGTGTCCAGATATAAGGGCTTCAACAATATATCCATTGAATAGAAAAACCCTAATGTAATTACCATAACTTTTTTTCTTTTTTTATTTTTATTCCCTATAAATCTCTTCAAAGATGTTTTTGATGATTTTGGCTTTTTTATTTCCTATTTTTTCAACTTCTGCAAGTTCTTGCTCAGTTGCATTTGCAATTGCTTTTACTGTTTTGAATTTCTTTAGTAATGCTTTTGCTAAAGATGGTCCTACACTTGGCAAACCTTCAAGAATTATTTGTTGTTGTTCTGCCATTGTGTAAGCTTTCTTTTTGAATTTTAATCCATTCTCTGTTTTTCCTTTTTCAATTCTTTTTTGCAATGAAACAATAAACTCTGCTGTTTCATCATAATCACTAGTAAATACTACTGGAATTTCATAATCTAACATAATACTAAGAAGCATTCCTCTTATTGCATTGGGATTGAAATTATTATATTCTGTTTTATACAAATCACCTTCTACAATTACTAATGCTTTCTTGAATTGCTTTAATTCTTCAATTTGCCTGAATAATCTTTTATTTACCATAGAATTAATAAAATCAGAAGCAGTCTTCCTTTCAATTGCAACTTCTCCAATAATATAATCTGCAATAGGCAGTCTTTGGAATTCTATTTTTCCTCCAAGATTTACTATTTCATGTGCAACAAGGCTATTTTTCTCTCTTTTATCAACAAGTATTTTCATTTTCTTTTCCTGGTTTTGCTCTTCCATTTTATTGCTTTGTTTTAAAATTATTGTTTTGTTTTAAAAAATAACCAATTCTTTTCTCTGAATTTTATTAATGCATATTTTCCTTTCAATTTATTGCCTTTAATTTCTATAAGAATTTTTTTTGGTGTTTTTTCAAGTAGTATGTAAGTTCCCTTATCCCATATTTTTACTGTTCCTTTTCCATAACCTTCTTTTATTTCTCCTTGAAATGATGCATATCCAAGAGAATGATCTGCAACTTGCACTGCCAATCTTTTTTCTCCTATTTTTACTGATGGTTTTTTTGGAACAGCCCAGCTCTTTAATTTATTTCCAAATTGCAATCTTAAATCATAATGTGCTTTTTTAGACCTGTGAAATTGTATTACATATACTCTATTTTGCATCATTTTTATTTTTATGGTAATGTAATCTCGCATTTAATCTTTTTCTTTCTTTTGCTTCTTCAGACTCATTATCTTTCCATTTATATTCATAACATTTTATTGGTGATGGACCAATATAATTTAAAAATTTATTTGCATCGGATTTTTTTATGGCCAGTTCATATCTATAATTTACTTTACATATTCTTATTTGAATATTTAATTCTTTCTCAATAAGATTTTTCAAAAAATAAATATCTTTTTTATTAAAAGCATCTAAACAAAGTTTTATTTCTCTATAAAAATTCCCATCACAGAGATAACATTGGAGTAAGAGATCTCTATTTATTATGATCTCTTTTGGAATTCCTTTTTTTCCTCTTTTATACCATTTATCCCTAAATAACTCAAAAGTTTTATACCGCCTTGTTTGTAAAAAATGTTGATTATACCCTTTATTTTTACATCGTTCATCTTTAATCCATCTAGAATGTATTGGACTAGAAAGAATATTCATATGAGATAATCTTGTTAAAATATATACTAAATATTCTTTATGTTTACAGGCTTGAGATAATGATCTTGGTAATATATTATCTTTTCTTTTTGGGATAGAAGCATCTCCAAGAAGCAAACCATCTATAAAAGATATGGTTTCTTTATTTAAATTAAATTCTTTTGGAGGGTACTTGAGATTTATTTGATATTTGGAATTTCTTATCTTTATCTTATATTTTTTTAAATATCTTTTAACTGTTCCACGATCAATTTTTAATTCCTTAGAAATATCTTTTATTCCTTTTTTATTTTTTATATACTCTTTTAGTAAATATTGTTTTGTTAATAATTTAGTGTATTTATATTTTCCACCCAAAGAAGAAATAGTTGCTTGCTCTTTATGAGATCTTAAAGGGATGTTGTAGAAATGTAAATAATATCTTATTGTATTCCAGTCTTTTTTAAACTTTTTTTGTAATTGTGAAATAGAACTCTTATTTTGAAAGTATTCTTTTTTAAGAAGTTCTTTAGTTAATTCGTTTTTGTATCTCAATAATTTTGGATTTCGATTTTTATACATAATATAACAAAGAAAATAGAATATATAAATATTTATATCCTGCATGTATTAACATTGCATGATGTTCATGAATTACATATTTTGCCATTTTCTTTTTATTAGTGTCTCTTTAATAAAGTTTCAATAATTAAAAATGTAACTATGGTTATGAAAGTTAATATTCACAACACAAATCTACCTTAAGTAAAGGAAAAAATAGGAAAATTTATATACTTAAAAAGATTAAAAGATAAATGGAAAAATACAAAATTTCGAAAAGGATATCTGAAAAAGACTTAGAAAAAGCACTTAGTTTTTTAGAAAAAAAAAGAAAATTTCATACCCGGCGCACCTTATTAATTTGATGCTTTTTATTCCTTTATAAATGGGAAAAATTAAATTTAGACCAATCCATGTTATTTGGCATATCACTAACTCTTGTTTTTTTAATTGCAAATATTGTTTTACTAATTCTTATCCAAACTACAATTCCCCACCAAAGAAATCACATTTACAAACCATTGTAAAGAGGATAAATGAAAATAAGAGTATAAAAAATCTTTCAATAATTGGTGGAGAGCCACTTTTAATTAATGAGCTCCCAGAAGTAATCGAAAATTTAAGGAAGGACATATCTGTTAATATTGATTCTACTTTAATTGGAATTAAAGATAAATATGTTGATTCTTTTAAAAGGGTTTTATTCTCAACAACTATTGATAGTATTGATGAATATATAAATACCAAAACAAGACCCAATCATTCATCAAAAGAAACAATAAAGAATATTGAATTTTTATTAAATAAAGGAATAAGAGTACAGGTAGTTATAGTTGTGACAAAAAATAATGTAAAAACTATTGAAAAAACCGCAAGATTTTTATTGAATTTAGGTGTTGAAAGAATTTCGATTAATCAAATCAGAATGGTTGGAAGAGCTCTCGATTTTGATTATGAATATTTTTATGATAATTCCAAAGAGATTAAAAATGATATTGCAACCCTGTTAAAAAGATTAATAAAAGAGTATAAAAAGTCTCGGGTTTTAGCAAATAATTGGTATTGTGATGAGATTTTTGATATTGGTTATGAACTTCCACCAACTTGTTCATGCGCTCTTTTTAAAGTGTGTATTGATTGGAATGGTTATCTCTATCCTTGTGAATTGATGCCTTTCTACTGGAGAGAATTTGAAAAAGTATACAGGTTTAAGAGAATTAATTTAAAAAAAAGTTCTATTTCAGATATTTTTAATCACTCTTCACTTTTCAATTTTTTTAGAGAAAAAATCTTAATTTACCCTCCAACATGCAGTAAATGTGATTATAAGAAAAAATGCAATCATGGTTGTAGATTTTATTCCTTCTTGTTCTCTACAAATCTTTTATCTCAAGATCCTTTATGTAAAAAATTTATTTCTCTTTACGATGTAATAGGATATCAAAATTATTCTCCATTCTCAAAACAAGGAATTAAAAGACTAAAAGGGGGGGTTGCAGATTATTTGAAAAAAAACAGTAAGATTCTTGGTAAAAATATATATGATATTGGTTGTGGTGGCGGGGTTTGGACATTTTATTTAGAAGATTTGGGTAAAAAATTAATAGGAATTGATAATAATCAGATTATGATTCTAATAGCGCAAGATTATAAAAAATTACACCATAAGAAATCAGAATTTATTTTCTCAGACATATTAAATGTAAATTATCAGAAATCAGATACTATTTTAATGTTGGACAATCTTGTTTTAATGTTTTCGAAAAAAGACCTAACTAATATTCTAGAAAAAATCAAGAATAAAACTAAAAGATTAATATTAGAACTTAATAAAAACAAATTAAAAGAAGGTGTGCAAGAATACACTTTTAATTCTTTCGACATAAGAGAGATTGTTTTAAGGAAGAATAAAAATATCTGTGAGAGAATCTTTCTGAACAAACAAACGGGCGCAGAATTCAAATTAAAAAATTATGATTGGACTAAAAGAGATCTAATTAATTTCCTAAAAAAACAAGGAGATGTCTTTGAAGATGAATCCAATAATTCTTATTTAATAAGATTGGATTTTCATCACTAATAAAAAGATTAAACTAATTATTAAGTTTTTTATCATTTCTCGTCTATCATATTTCAAAATCATTAAGGTCTTTCTGCTTTTTATTCTTTTTTGCAAACTCTTCTTTTAATCCTTGCAAAATTCCATGCATTTTCTTTTCTTTGTGTCTTGCAGCATAGTAATAACTTTCATCTCTTGTTTTTACAGTTATTAATAAAATTAATTTTCCTGGTTTTAATCTTGCAGTTCTTCCTGCTCTTTGTATTTTTCTTATTACACTTGGAATTGATTCATAAAAAATCACAATATTAACTTCTGGTATATCTAATCCTTCTTCTCCTATTGATGTTGCTACAAGACAATTAATTTTTCCTTCTGAAAATTCTTTAATAATTTCCTGCTGTTCCTTTTGCTTCATTCCTTTATCTCCTCTTTGCCCAATAAAAATCTTGGATTTGATTTTTAATTTTCTTAATTCTTCATTTATTTTATCTACTGTATATCTATATTGAGCAAAAATCAATATTTTTTGAGTTGATTTTCTTAATTCTTTTTTTACAATTTCCAAAAGCTTCTTTAATTTTGGATGTTCTTCGTCATCAGAAAGATTTTTTATTTTAGCAAGAGCAAGCTGAAAATCTACATTTTTGAAAAGATTTTTTACTGCTTTTGTTTTTCCTGCTCTTTCATCAGCTTCTAATCCTTTAATATAACTTTTTAATGAGTGTATTGTTTGAGTTTCAAGTAATTCAATTGCATGCTGTACTTTAAGAACCTCAGAAACAAGTGAAACACCTTTTAAGACATGAAAATGCTTGTTCCCAGAAAAAGATGCTCTCATAAGTTTTTGTTGAAGTTCAATAAATGTTCTTTTATTTATAACTTTTGTATACAATAATCCCCTGTTTCTTAATTCTTCAATTCTTTTTTCCAAAACTTTATGCAAATGTATTCTTATATCTTTAAATTTCTCAGGCAATTCAACTTTTATTTGCTCTGTTTTTAATTCTTTGACATACTGTTTTACATCTTCACTTTCTCTTGTTCTTACTTCAACTTCCTGTATTCCCAAATTACTGCAAATTTGATTTATTCTAATAATATCACTTCCAGGAGATGCTGTTAATCCAAGAATTAAAGGATTTTTTGACTGTTCTTTGTAAATTTTTGCAACATAATTATAATCATAATTTTTTATACATCTGTGCGCTTCATCTTCTATAAGCAAGGAAAAATTTTCCAAATTCATTTTTCCATTTCTTAAATCATTTGCAACACATTGGGGTGTTGAAAATATAATTGTGGCAGAATTCCATATTAAATATCTGTTTTTAGGATTTATTTCTCCTGTAACAAGTGTAAAATCATCTTCATCTAAACCTTCTATGTGTTTTTTGAATGTATTATAATGCTGGTTAGCTAATGGTTTTGTTGGAGCAAGTAAAAGTATTTGGGAACCCCTAATTTTATTTAATCTATCAATTGCAACAAGTATTGATATTGCTGTTTTTCCTAAACCAGTTGGCAGAACAACAAGAGTAAATTTATTTTTTGCATTATTTGCTATAATTTCTTGATATTCCCTTGGTATTAATCCCCTTATTTTTAGCATCTTTTATATTGTATTTGAAAGTTTTTATTTGTTTTTATAAAAATTTATAAGTTTTTCTTACCTTTATTTAACATGATAAAGCTCTTTGGATTCCTTGATTTTGTATCTGCTATTTTACTTCTACTTGTATTTCTCAAAGCACTTGATCCAATTTGGCTTATTTTTCCAGCTGGTTATCTATTGATTAAAGGATGGGTATTTTTAATGATAAGCAAGGATATTGCAAGTATAATTGATTTTGTTTTGGGATTGCTTTTGTTTGTGTTTATTTTTGTAGAAATGCCAGTAATAATTTTTGTTGTTTTATTAATATGGTTAATACAAAAAGCTGCTTTTTCTTTCTTCTAATTCTTTTTTTGATATTGCTTCTGGCTTTTATTTAGCTGCAATTGGCTTTATTGGAGTTCTTGGCGGTAGTTCCTCTCTTAGAAACCACAAACCAACAATAGATGCAAGAATAAGTGCAAGAATTAGTGAGATAAATACATTTAGATAATACATCATAATCAGCATTGCAATTGTGAAGATAAATATTGAAGTCCATCTTATTTTTCCACCAAATAATATCTTTGTTCCATCTAAGTTTCCCAATGGCAACAAGCAGAAAAATGCAAACCACATATTAAGTATTGCAAATTCTTTTATTAATTGTAGGTTCCATATTGAAAAGACAATTGAAGCAATAAATGCAAATACAATATTGACTAATGGTCCTGCTAATGCAATATTTGAAATCTCATGTTCCTGCAATTCAGTATACCACCTTCCTATTCTTTTTTCTGGTTTCCATTTAATTTCACATGTTTCTATTGTTAAAATTATGAACTTGCCAAAACTTACAAATGCTGTAAATATTGGAAGAACAAGCCATATTGGAAAAGGATATTTAAATACAGCACCTTCATTAAACCAATATCTTTGCATTTCAAGAAACTTGAATTTTGATTCAGCAATATAATTCTCTGCTGCAATTTTATGAGCAATAATGTGTGGTATAAGGATTATTGAGGCAATTATAAAGGCAATTAAGAAGTTAAAAAAAGTGAATTCTGAGAAAGCTATTATGTAAGATATGAGGAGTACTGCAAATAATACCTGATATACCTCTTTTTCTTCAAACATGGTTTTTTTAAGAATTTCACATATATAAATTTAGTTATTAATTATTATTCCAGGGTTTAAAAAGAAAAATATATAAACCTTTTCTCACTGATATAGGATATCGGTAAAATGTTAAAAATAAAAAAAGTGAGTGACATAATCGGCCTTAAAGTCTTTACTGACAATGGAGAAGTCTTTGGAGAAGTTGAAGAAGCTAACCTTGTAGAGAACAAAGTAGATTCATGGAGAATAAGGATTAATAGAAACACTAACTTGGCATCCACCTTTGGAAGTGCTAAAGGTGTTATTATTCCACATAACTTTGTTAAGGCCATTGGAGATGTTGTTATAATCAACAAGACAGCAATACCTACAAGGGAACCTGAAGAAACTGAATAATAAAAAAGAGGATTAAAAGGCAGAAATGCCATTACAAATTTTAGTACAAAACAGTGAACCCACTTTATTAGAGCAAGCAATGTTAATGCTGCAAAGGCTAGGATTCTTTCAAATTATTATACCGTTTGTTTTAATTTTCGCTGTTATTTTTGCTATTTTAGAAAAGAGTAAATTACTTGGAGAAGATAAGAGGTCTGTTAATGCTATTGTAGCTTTAGTAATTGCAATGTCTGCTACTGGTGCAGTAATGGTTACTGGAATTATTAGCACTATGATTCCTTTGGTGGTATTAGGAATTATTGTTTTGCTTTTGTTTTTCCTTATGTATGGTTTATTTGCAGGTGAATTATCAAGTGTTGGGCCTGGATTAAAAATAAGCTTGGGAATAGGTGCAGGAATTGCAGTTGCATTAATATTCTTGTATGCTGCTAATTTATTCAAGTATATGACTGGGGAAGTTATTGGAATGGTGTTGCTTATTGCAATTGTTATTGCTGTTATTGGTGTTGTTGTTGGTGTAAGTTCAAAGAACTAAAAGAATAAAGCCAATAAGAAAATTTAAAAAGAGATAAAACACTTTAATAAGAAAGATGGTATTGAATATTTTTGCACAATATGGAGGAGGATTTTTAGATTTCAGATTTGTGTTGGAAATGTGGAGGAGTGCTGGATTATTTGATGTAGTCTTACCATTCATACTTATTTTCGCTGTCATCTTTGCTATACTTGAAAAGAGCAAAGTTTTAGGACAAAATAAAGCAGTTCATGCAATTGTTTCACTTGCATTAGCATTTTTTGCAATATCAAATCCTTGGTTGAATGGATTTTTTGCAATACTTTTCTCAAATGCAGCAATAGGTTTTGCAATACTTCTTGTAGTAATTTTATTTTTGGGATTTTTTATAACAGATAACCAGCAAACATGGTGGGTCTGGGTTGGAGGAATTTTCGCAGTTGCAATATTTTTCTGGGTATTAAGCAGAAGCTTACAAGAATCTGGAATGATTGTTGATGTTTATGGGTGGCTTTATAGCAATCCCTTTTTGGGAAGTTTAATTGTTTATGGAATTCCAGTAATATTAATGATAATTGCAGTTATATTTGCACCAGCTTGGACTGAACCAAAAGGTATAAGTATTAAAGGTATAAAAGGATAAATATTAAATAAGTATCAAAATAAGATAAAATGATTCACTTTCTTGTACAAGCAGCAGAAGAAGAGTTAATGTTAAACACAGCTTTGCTAAAATTCTTTATGCCTGTTTTTATTTTTATGTTTGTTTTTGCATTAATGTATGCTTTGCTTATTAAAACAAAAATAATAGGGGATTCACCATTTCCTGTTCTTGTAATGTCTTTTGTTATTGCAATAGTTTTTGTTGTAACGCCAGCTGCATTTAAATTTACAAATATAATAACACCATGGCTTGTTGTTTTTATAATCTCATTATTATTTATCTTTTTGATTTTATCTTGGTTGGAAGTCTATAAATTTGGTGGAGAAGGATTTGGAGCAGCAGTAGGAAATACATGGGTTGCTTGGCTTGTTTTTGTTGTAATTCTTGCAATTTTCATTTTCGCAGGAATAGCAACTTTTGGACCAATGCTTTCTCCTGTTGCAGGAACTGAATCTTCATCAGGAATTATAGGAGAAGGAGTAAAAGCAACATTATTCCATCCAGCAATTCTTGGATTAGCTTTATTATTTGTTATTGCAGCTGTAACTTCTTGGGTTATTGGAATAAAAGGCAAGTAAAATTTTTTAGAATTCTTATTATCCCTTTTCTTTACTTGTATACTGCTATCATTGGTCTTAGAAATATATCTTTTTTTGTTTTTGGATATGGGCCATAGTAATCCATCCAAACAATAAGAAAATCATCTTTTCTTAATTTTCTTCTTTTGCCAATTTCTGGGTCTTGTAAATATATGTGCTCTTTATCTAATCCAATAACAACAGAATAATGTCCGTCAGCTGTAATACTTTCAGCATCTCCTTTTTTTCCTTTAGTATACCAACCAATAACAACTGGAATTCCTTTTTTTAAGTACTTGTTTAAATCTGAGAAATTTGAATTTACTTTTGTTTTTGTTTTCAATCCAAAATATTTGAATGCTTTTTCCAAATCTACTATTTCAGTTCCATGTTTTTCATGTGTTTTAGCAATTTTTGCAATAACCTTTTCAGAGATTTTTATTTTATAAAATTTGAGAATCATCTTTAAAACAGCTGGACCACAACTGATAGTTTGTGTATATGGTTTAATTTTTAGAAATCCCATCTTTATTTATTCTTTTTTGCTCTATGTTTTTCAACTTTGTCTGCTGCGCTTTTTACTTCTTTAGAATGCTTCATTAATGGCTGCATTATTCCTGAAAATGCTCTTTCCATTGCTTTAACATCTGTTCCCAAGTCTTTAACACCCTTGCCATATTCATTTACTTTTTCAAGCATTGCTGCATGAATATTCATTAAAGAATTATCAATCTTGTCAATTCTTTTTTCTATTCTGTCAATTTCTCTATCTACTCTTTCTTTCCATCCTTGAACATCACCAATTTTTTCCATAAATGCTCTCCATCTTTCTTCTATAATACTTTCAGCAATTTCTTCAAATGCTTCTGTTGTATAGCCTTGTTCATAACCAGGATATTCTTGTTCAGATTCATATTGCTGCTGTTCTTGTTGCTCTGGCTGTGTTTCAGGATAATAATTATAATCTTGCTGCTGTCCATAATCATATTCTTGCTCATTTTGTTCAGGATATTGTGAAGGTCCTGGAACAAATTCATTCATTCCTTGTTCTGGCATTTGTCTTGGTGTGCCTTGCGGCATTCCTGACATTCTTGTTGGCTCTTGGGGTGACCTTTGAGATGGCATTGGAGCATCAGGCACTTCAGAGAACTCATCTGATCTTATTGATTGCTTAACTCTGGCTTGATTAAAGGCATCATTAACATCCTTATCAGTGTAACCCTGCTCTCTTAATCTTCTAATAATCTCTCCATCATTCATACCTGTTTTTTGCATCTCCAAGACAAGTTTTGTTGGTGCTGGCATTTTCTCTTTTTTCTTTTTACCTCTTTTTTCTTAATTTTTATCCTTTTTATTCTTCTCTCTTTTTCTTTCTTAGTATTCTCTCAACACTTTCTTCTAATTCCTCTGATGTTACAAACTTTAATGGTTCAAACAACTTAAAATATTTTTCTACTACTGCTAATTCCTCTTTTCTTGCAAAATCCTCATGCTGTGATACAAGACTTTCTATTCTACTATTTAATCTTTGCAATTCTAGCTTCAAGTCCTTATTTTCTTCCTGTAACAAAGACATCTCTTTTTCTAATTCCCTCTCTCTTTTAACAAAATTCTGAGTAAGTATAAGAACCCTCTCCTTTAACAAATTTATTTTTTCTTCTAAAGCCTTCACTCTACTCGCAAAATCAGATAATAAAGCAGAGATAGCATTTACATCAGCCATATCTTTTTTAGGCAAGTACGCATTTTAAATCTTATGTTTGTTTCTATTTGATAAAAAGAAAAAATTAAATATGCAGTTTATTTAATTTAGGAAAAGAAGAATAAGAAAAAGATGCTTTTTAAGACTGGTACAAAACTTTTTGGTTATGAAGTTGTAAAAGAAGGACAGGAAAATCTCATGTATATTAATTGCTTTGGATATGCATTAGTTCCAAGTATTTCTGATGATGCTGCAATGATGGCACGTGTTATTGACAATTTAATTGAAAATCCTGGAACAAGCAGAGTAATACTTTCACAACAGAAGAATTATGTTTACAGCCATGAAGAAACACAAATATTAATTGAAGTTGCAAATATTTACACTTACTTGATAAGAGAAGAGAGAATTCTTGGTATGGAGAATATAAGAAATGATAAACTTGGAATGTTGAATTACCTTACTCTTACATTATTAAGATCTGATCCAATTGGCTGTTATGTTATGGCTAATAGATTAATTAGAGAAGAAAAAACACTTTCAAGAATAAAAGATTCTGAATATTTGAGAAGATTATCAAAAATTTATGAATTGCTTGATAAAAGCTCTTTGATAAGAAGTGTAAAAGATAGATTAGCTGGATTTAAAGTTGGTACAAGACAAATTTATTATAACTTGTTCAGGCCAGATGTATTGCCTAATTTTACATTTACAAGATTAGTTTCTGAATTACCTATGGATGCAGAGATTATTGATGAATATTCTATTGGACAAGGAGAAGAAAAAAGTGATGTTACTATTTTGAAAAAAAAGGATGAAGTAAAACATTTTTACCATATAATGCCCCCAGAATTTAAGTTAGATGAAGATTCTTTAATGCTTCTTGATATTGCAAAACAAGTTCTTTTAGAGCATAGGCCAAGAGCAGAAGAATTTCTTGATCCTGACAGAATGAGACAAGTTTTCTTTAATATTGCAAGAGATTTGCTTACTGAACTTGCACAGAGCAAAAGAATTAATTTAGATTATAAAGAATTATTAAAGCTTGCAAGAATTTTAGTAAGATATACTGTTGGTTTTGGTTTGATAGAGATTTTATTGCTTGATGATAAATTGCAAGATATTGTTATTAATGCCCCAATTGGATTAACACAGATTTTTGTAAGACATGCTGATTATGATGAATGTGTTACAAATATTATGCCTTCACAAGAAGATGCTGAAAGTTGGGCTGCTAAATTTAGAATGATTTCTGGAAGACCTTTAGATGAAGCACATCCTGTTTTAGATACTGAACTTACTGTGCAGAATATAAGTGCAAGAGTAAGTATTATTCAAGAGCCATTAAGTCCTTATGGATTAGCATATGCAATTAGAAGATTCAGAGAAAAGCCTTGGACTTTACCTTTGTTTGTAAAAATAGGAATGATGAGTCCTCTTGCTGCTGGCTTGTTTTCATTTTTAATTGATGGAAGCAGAACAATGTTAATTGCAGGAACAAGAAGTTCTGGAAAAACATCTTTGCTTGGAAGTTTATTATTTGAGTTAATGCCAAAATACAGAGTAATTGTTATTGAAGATACATTAGAATTGCCAGTTGAAGCATTAAGAAAGCTTGGTTATGATGTGCAAAGAATGAAAGTAAGAGCTGCATTACTAAAAGAAACAACAGAAGTTGCAGCTGATGAAGGTATTAGAACATCATTAAGACTTGGAGACAGTGTTTTAATTATTGGTGAAGTTAGAAGTCTAGAAGCAAAAGCATTATATGAAGCAATGAGAGTTGGTGCATTGGCAAATACAGTAGCAGGAACTATTCATGGTGCAAGTCCGTATGCTATTTTTGATAGAGTTGTAAATGATTTGCAAGTGCCAGTTACAAGTTTTAAAGCAACTGATATTATTGCAGTTGCTAATCCAATTAAATCACCAGATGGAATGCATTCTTGGAGAAGATTAGTACAAATAAGTGAAGTTAGAAAAAATTGGAAAGAAGATCCTTTAGCTGAAAAAGGATTTGTTGATTTAATGAAATACAATGCTGAGAAAGATGAACTTGAACCAACAGATGAATTAATTAATGGGGAATCTGAAACTTTGAAATCAATTGCAGGAAATGTAAAAGAATGGGCAGGTAATTGGGATGCAATATGGGATAATATTCAATTAAGAGCAAAAATTAAAGAAACACTTGTGCGACATGGAGATAAAATTCCTGATTTGCTTGAAGCTCCATTTATTGTAAAATCAAATAATGCATTTCATAATCTTTCTGATTCTGTTTTAAGAGAACATGGAAGTTTAGACAGCAAAAGAATCTTTGAAGAATGGAATGAATGGCTCAGAAGAGAAATTAAGAGAGCGAAGGTTTAGAGATTGAAATTTTTATCATAATCTGATAACTAAATTTTTTACAGAATTGACTAAGATTCTAATTTCCTCTAAATCCTTTCTCGATTTTTCTGTATAATCAGTCCAACCACCACCGCCCGGTGGAGAATATTTTAACCAACGACTTTCTAGTATGCTTATAATATTTTCCATATCTTTTGTATGTATCAAAATATTATTCAAGAGGTTTATTGTCTCTTTTTTTGTTCTATCCATCCCCAAACCACAAATCCCATATATATATATTTAACGATTTTTAGAATTAATTTATTATTTCTTTGAAGGTTTTCCTGTATTCTTGGATACGTTCATTTGTTAACTTTGAAATAAAATCAGAGATTTCACTATTGAATATATCTGCCTTTTTTATTGCATCTTTAACTTCTTCTTTTGTTATAGAGAAATTAATATAATATTGCTTGTCAATTCTTTCTCTTTTTGCAGTTAAAATTTCATTATTATTTTGGTTGAATAATCTTTTTAGAAGAACAATAGATGCAAGATGGTTTTCTGATTTTATTCCTATTTTGAAAAGCAATGCAGTTAAAAGATGATACATGCTGTAATAAACCAATGATATAGATTCTTCAAGTTTATTGCTATTTAAAAGTATTTTTGCAGAACCCATATTGCTTTCAGATTTTTTAATATAAGCTTTCTTAACTTCTTCACTAGGTTCAACAAGTTCAAGTTTCCCCTCTTTTATTAATTTATTCAAAAAATTTGTTTTTTTCATAATATTTTTCAACCCCCTTTATAATGATATGGTTTTTTTCAATCTCTTTAATCAATAAATTCTCTTTATCATATTTTCCTATTTTAACATTTATTCTTGCATCTATCTTTTCTAAGTCATGTTTAATTTGTTTTTTATTTGTTTCTACATATATGTCTATATCACTTTCTTTTTTAGGAATTCCTTTAGCATAAGAACCAAATAATATTGCAAGACTTATTCTTTTGTCTTCTTTTATCTTTTCTATAATGCTTCTTAATGTGGGATATTTTTTTAATATTTTTGTTAAGTTATAATTTTCTGTTGTAAAAACATAACTTTTAGCTTCTATTGTGTTTTTTAGAAAATATATCTTGTTTCTACCTTCTTCTTGATAATCTACCACATTCTCATTTGTGAGTTCTTTTAGTTTTCTGATTATAATGGTGTGGTTAGTGCCTAAGTTTTTTGCAATCAACCTAGCATGTTTTTTACTTTTTACTAATTCATTAATTATTTCTAATTTGTAATCTTTTTGTTCCATATGGAACAAATATGTTCCATAGTATTTAAATGTTACTGTTTCTTGGAAGAAAAATGGCTAAGAAGAGAAATTAAGAGAGCGAAGGTTTAAGAATAAGCTAATTTTTCACAAAAACTCTTTATAAGACTTATTGCAATAAGGTGGTTTCTTTTATCAAATTCTGTTGCAAGAATTAAGTCTTTAACATGGTTAATTCCTTTTAATGCTTGTTTATAGTTTCTTTTTTTAATTAATTCTATTACATTCTTTAAAGCTATTACAGCTGCATTAAGATTCTCATAAACTTCCTTATTACGTCTTTCATAATATTTTGCTTCATTAATTAATCTTTGTAATAAATCAGAAGTTTGTGTCAAAAGCCTCTTTTCATTATCTACCATAAGAAACTTAACAAATAAAAGTATATAAGTTTTATTACACAGGCAAAGGATTTAAAATATGGTTTTCTTTTTATTCTTGTATAAAAGAAAGAGGAATGCAAGGGAATGGCAAATCCAGATGTTAAGGATATTTTGAAAAGATATGAAGCAAGACTTAACAGAGAACTTGAGTATGAAACTACAAATGTTGAGTTTACAAAAGAGTATGAGCAATTCAAGAGAGAAGCATTCAAGCCTTTAAGCAGATACGAAAAGTGGGCAAAATTTGCTTCAAAAATCCTGAAAGTAAAACCATCAGGAAAGAACTCAGAAAAATTTGACAAAGCATTAAGCATTGTTCATTCTGAAATAACTTCTGAAGAATCTATGAGCTTGGCTGTTAATGCTTTTATTGTTACAATACTCTTGACTGTTATTGGTTTTGCAAGTTATGTTTTTCTTACAGGAGGAGAATATCTTCCATTAATGTATTTATTTTTAGGAGTACTCTTTTCAGGATTCTTATTTTATTGGCTTTATTCTTTTCCATTAATACAAGCAAAAATATGGAGGCTTAAGTCTAGTTCTCAACTTGTACAGGCATTATTATTTATTGTCATTTACATGAAGCACACTCCTAATTTAGAACGAGCAATAAAATTTGCTTCAGATCATTTGCAACCACCATTGTCATTAGACTTCAAGAAAATATTTTGGGATGTTGAAGTTGGAAAATATTCTACAATAAGGGAAAGTATTGACAATTACTTGGAAACTTGGAGAGACGGTAATTTAGAATTTGTTGAAGCAATGCACTTAATTGAAAGTTCATTGTATGAGCCAAAAGAGTACAAGAGAATTGAGATTTTGGAAAAAAGTTTGACTACTGTTTTGGAAGGTGTACAAGAAAAAATGCTTTCTTATACTCATGATATTAAAGCACCATTAACAAACATCTACATGTTGGGAATTGTTCTGCCAACACTTGCATTAGCATTAATACCATTAGCATCTGCATTGCTTGGTGGATTAATAACTTGGCAGCACATTATTGTGATGTTTAATATTATTGTTCCATTTTTTGTTTATTACATGACTTCTCAAGTATTGTTAACAAGACCAGCAGGTTATGGTGAAACAGAATTACTTGAATTGCATCCGGATTATGCTAAGTATAAGAGTAATACACCTAATTTAATTGCATTTTTAATTGCATTACCTTTTTTCATTTTAGGAATTTTGCCATTATTTATGCTTTTTCCTAATTTTGCTTCTAGCATTGGGTTAGCAGATTTTGATATATTCTTTTTAGGAAAGTTTTTTGATGTAAAAACAACAGCAACAGGATTAGCAGGGCCATTTGGATTAGGTGCTGTATGCTTAAGCTTATTTTTGCCATTATCAATAAGTTTGTTCTTTGCAGTAAGCTATAGCATGAAAACATCACAATTAATTAAAACAAGAAAAGAAACAAAGAAGTTAGAAGATGAATATGGTTCTGCATTATTTCAATTAGGTAATAGGTTATCTTCAGGAGTTCCAGCTGAAATGGCATTTGGAAGAGTTGCTGAAGTATTGCATGGAACACCAACAGGAAAATTCTTTTCTTTAGTTAATAATAATATTCAGAATGGAATGTCTGTTAAGGAAGCGATTTTTAACAGGCAAAGAGGAGCAATTATTTATTTTCCTTCATCATTAATTAAAACTTCAATGCATATTCTTATTGAAGGAGCAAGAAAAGGATTAAAAATAGCATCAGAAAGCATGATTAGTATTGCAGAGCATGTTAAAAGTATTCATAGAATTGAAGAAAGATTAAAAGATTTAGTTGCAGATGTTGTTGTAAGTATGAAAAGCAATATCTCCTTTTTAGCTCCTATTCTTGGTGGTGTTGTTATTGGATTAGCTGCAATGATAACAATGATAATAAATTACTTGACAACAATGATGGCGGCTTTAGAAACAGGTGAAGCAGCTAGTATTGGAGGAGCAGAAGGAATTGTTACATTATTTAATATAGAAAGCATGATTCCACCTTATTTCTTACAAATTGCAATTGGAATATATCTAGTTCAGATTATATTCATACTAACTCAAACTGTTGTTGTAATTGAAAATGGTGCTGACAAACTTACAGAAAGAAATGAAATAGCTAAAAATCTTTATAAAGGAATTTCATTTTATTTGATAATTGCATTAATTTCAATACTAGTACTAACATTGCTTGCATCATTAGTTATGACACAAATTGGGCCATTAGGATAAAAAGAAAAATAAAAAAGAGGATAAGTTAAAATGAAAACAACAAAAATCTATCTCACAAGACATGCACAAAGTATTCATAATCTTAGTGATACTTATAATAGTAATCCTGAAAATGATAAAGGATTGAGTTCTAATGGTTTTAAGCAGGCAAAGCAACTTGCAAAAAGATTAGAAAAAGAAAAGATAGATATAATTTATAGCAGTAATATGCCAAGATGCATTCAAACTGCAGTTGAAATTGCTAAAGTAATTAGAAAAAAAATTATTGTTAATTCAAAATTTATAGAACCAGATATGGGCAAGTATGAATTAATGAAACAAACACAAATTGAAAGAAAATATCCTAAGATTGCAAAAATGTGGTTTGGAGATGGTGCTGAAAACTTGACATTGGGAGAATCATTTAAGACTGCTCAAAAAAGAATGCTTAAGGAAGTTGATATTCTTGCAAAAAAGCATAAAGGAAAAAGCATACTTATTATTACACACCAAGCACCAGTAAAATTTGTTGTATGTAACTTGTTAGGTGGATTAAAATATTTTAATGTTTTTGGAATAGATAATGCTTCTTTAACTTTATTAGAAAAGAATAATAAAGATTATAAGTTAAAGTATCTTAATAATATAAGTTATTTATCATAATATGAAATCAAAAAGAAGGACAGGAAAAAGAGCACAAGTAAGACAAGAAGTTGTTTTATGGGTAATTGCTTTAATTGTTCTTGTTGTTCTTAGCATTTTTGTTTACTTTCTATATTACAATTCCCCTGCAACAATAAATAAGGAAACATGCAAGCAATCTGTTTTAATGAGAGCAGCATGGATAATGACCCCTTCTGAAGTAAGACCACCATTAAGATGCAAAACACAAGATGTTGAAATAAAAACAACTAATCAGGATGAGATTAAAAGAGAAATTGCAAATTCAATGTATGATTGCTGGGACATGTTAGGACAAGGTAAAGTTGATTTCTTAGGACAAGATGCAACTAAATGGTTTGCAATACAACCAGATGAACCTGCATGCATTATATGTTCAAGAATTACTTTTGCTGATAATGTAAAAACAAAAGTCAAAAATGTAAATAATCTTACAACCTATCTTAATAATGTAAAGATTCCAGGAAAAGAGATTACATATTCACAATTTTTAATGGATGATGAGAATGCAAAATTAGAAATCCTTGATCCTTCAACTCCATCTTCTTTAACAACAAATAGGCAATATGCTGTTGTTTTTATGAATATGCGTGGAACTGATCCTTTGACAATTGCTAAAAAAGCAGCTGGTTTTGGTGGTGTTAGTGGAGTTGGTATTGGATTATTAGTGGCTAAAGTAGCTTCAAAACTTGCTGGACCAGTTGGAATTGGTATTGGAGTTGCTTATGCTGCAACTGCAACAACAACAGGAATTATGACAATGAGAACAGCAGGAAAAAATTGTGATGGAAATATGGGTGGATGCAATGCACTAATTTTAACACCTTATGAAGCAGAGGAATTAAATAATGTATGTAAAGATTTAAAAAGCATTCCTTAAAAAAACATAAATAAAAAAATGGCAACAAAAAAAACAAATAAAAAAGGAATAGTGCAGAGTGAAACAGCAAAATGGATACTTGCTATTATTTTGCTTGTTGTAGTGGTAATTATTATCTTTTTCCTTAGTGGAAAAGGACAAGCACTTTTACAGAAAATTTTTGATATGTTAAGATTTGGTAGTTAAGTAAAAAAGAAAATGACAGAAGAAGCAACATGGGGCATTGGAGTAATTGTAAAATGGATTTTGATAATTGCAGTTATTATAATTACTGTTATCATACTCTATAATTTCCTTGTTAAGCCAGTCATGGATACTTTTGGAAAAGAAGCAACTTTGCCTCTCTTTATGCTAATAAAAAACTTTAAAAAGAGCCCTGCTATTGATTTTATATAAAGATAAAAAGAGGAAAAATGAAACTAAGACCTTTGGATAAAAAAGGAATTGAAATTAGTATGAATACTCTAATTATTACAATTATTGTTGTCTTGGTGTTGCTAATTGTTGCTCTTTCTTTTACATATGGAATGAGGGGTTTGATTGATCAAATTAAAAGAGTTTTTGGAGTAACAACTGAATCACCACAAGCATTAGCAAAAGATAGATGTGCTAATTTATGTGCATTACAAAGAACAGAAGCTTATTGTAATGGGGTTGATGTTTTAGTAACAGGTAATGAAACAAGACATTTTGATTGTACTGTAGAATCTCCTTGCCCAGGTATACCATGTACTTAACAGACTGCCCCCTTAAAAGATTAAAAATGAACAAACATGGAGATGCATTTCCTATAAAAGTTATGGTTGTTATAATTCTGATTATTCTTGTTTTAGTTATTTTATTTTTATTTGCTACAGGCACATATAGGGAAATATTTGAAACCCTTTCTAGATATTTAGGACTTGCTAAAGATGGAGCAGAAGCATTACCAGCACCATAATAATATAAGAGAAAGACAATAGTTAAAATTTAAAAATTGCTTATTCTTCTCTCATATATGAATAAAAGAGGGCAGATAAGAAAGAACATAGTTGAGATTATCTTACTAGTGTTTTTTATTGGAATTATTTTGCTTGCAGCAGTTGCAGTAACTAATATTTATTTGAATAAAGGGAATTCTGCTTCAAAAGAGCATTTCTTGAATTTATCTTCTCAAATAAAATCCTTAAACCAAGGACAAGTTAAAGGTCCTATTATTTTTTATGTTAGTTCTGATAATCCAATAAAAAGCTATGATGCTGGAGAAAAATCACCAGAAGATTGTTTTGGAAAAGCATGCTTATGTTTATGCAAGAAAACATATGGTGGAATAAAATTAGAATGCATGAATGATGTTATTTGTGAAACATTTGATAAGAATTTAAGATTAAAAGAAAAAGGAAGTGTTGTTACAAGCGTATTTCTTAAAGGAAATGCATTTTACACTCTTTGGATAAGTAATATTGATGATGAAGTTATTGTTATTTTTAATTATCCTGATGATGTTAAGCCATATTTAGAAAAGCAAGAGCAAGAAGCATTGCAAGAGGAAGAGAAGACACAGGGTGAAATTAAGAGTTTTTATACTGAATTTATAGGTCCTGGAATTGCTGCATCAACAAAATTACCAGCACAGAATTTAATTAATGCATATGAAAAACAAGCATTTAAATCACAAGGAACAATAAAAGAATTAGTTGATAAGTATAGTAAAGAATATGGCGTTGAACCTTATTTAATTGCATCAATAGCTTCAATGGAAAGCACTATGGGCACAAGTAGTGGCTGTAAAAGTGTTGGGAAAAGCATATTAACTGGATGCAAATGGCCTACAAGTTGTGCTTCTGGATGCAAATGTTCTAGTTCTGATGTTTATAATGACGAAGGACAAGTAAAATGTACAGCAAATTTATTGAGAAATGCTTATGAACAAGCATCTGGAAAAGAATCTGGGTTATATTCAGGATGTAAGAAATATTCTAATGATTTAGATAAATGGAGATGCATTTTTTGTATGTATAATAAAGGTATAGTTATGTTAAACTGTGATTATCAAAGTAATATTTTTAGTTTCTATAAACAATGGAAAAAATATTATGAAGATAAAAGTGTATAAAATGCTAAAATCAAAAAGAGGAATAACAACATTACTTCAGGAAGAGCTGATTAAGTTAATTATTGTTGTTCTTCTGGCTGCTATGCTTTTATGGTTTGTTTATGCATCTGCAAAAGGAGAAATCTCTCAATCAGTAACTAAATCAAGAGAAATTGCAATATGGATGGATACAGCATACAATACTGAATTTGATTCTGATGTTTTGCTTTATTTTCCTTATCAAGATGGTATTTCAATAAAAGAAGATTCAGTTGAAGTTAAAATTGGCAATGCACCTGCAGGGAAAATATCCAGAATAATTCCAACTGAATACAAGAAAGTAGTTTCAGAAAAAGAAGTTGCTGGAACATTAGAAATAGAAGTTGTATAATGAAGCTTTTAGAAAAATCTTCGCAAAAACAAAAAATGAATATGAATAAGAAAGCACAAATAACAGAAGGATGGATGTGGCTAATTAGAATTTTGTTTTTAATTATGCCATTATCTTTGGCAATTGCATTTTTTATGAGCAGTTTTGTTTCAAGTGTTGATGTAACTCCAATAGAAGCAACTATTCTTGCTGAAAGAGTTGACACATGCTTTGTTAATAATGGTATTTTAGATATGAATGATTTTAATACAGCAACTTTGAAAAATTGTTATAATTCAGAAGATGTTAATGCAAAATTAGAACTTAGCTTTAAAGAAGTAATACCAATAAAAACAGATAATTTTGATGTATATTGGCCATTGTGTAATTTGAAAGGAAAAGATGTTCCTTATTGCAATGAATTTAGAGAATATGTTTTAGTTAAGGATGGTGATGAGTATTATCCTGGTTCATTGGATATTAAAATAACCCTAAGAAAGTAAAATGAAACTTAATAAAAAAGCAATAATTGGAAGTGGATTAGCAACTGTATGGGCAATTGTAGTTATAGCAATTATTTTAGCAATTTTCTTTCTTTTGTCTGCTGTTATTTTGCCATTCAAAAAAACATCCGAGAATGTTATTGTTACTGACAAATTTACTTTAATTGAAAATAGTGAATCTGTTATTGCATTATTAAATACACCTTTTGAAATTTCTCTTAGTGGTGAAACTGTGAAAGTTCCATTAAAGGATATCTTTATTCTTTATGATAATAATCTTGTATCAAATCTAGATATGGAAAACATAAAACCACAAATCAAAACTTCTTTGGAAAAAGCATATGGAAGTTGTTACGCTATAAAATATGAAGGAACTAATATTTTTGAAGATAATTGGCAAACATCAGCTTATGCTGAAAAATGGCAACAGCAAGGAGAAATAACATTAACTGAAATTAATTTAATTAGTGGAAAATTCTCATTTAGAAATTTGTTTGATACTTGCATGATTAAAAATAGGAATATTGAAAATTGTAAGATGGCATGCTTAATAATCTAAAATGAAAATGAAAAAGATGAATAAAAAAGCAATAAGTTTTGCAGTTGGAATGGTTCTTTTAGCAATTGCAATAACTGTTTTTGCCTTTTACATGGTATTTTTTGTAAGTAATGAAAGAATAAAAGATATTGTAACTCCTTTAGATTTAATTAATATTCAGAATGATGCAAGAGAAGATGTATTTTTTATTAAAGAATCAGCAAATTATGCAAGTCAGAGGGCAGTATATAGTGTTTTAAATGAAATTCCAATGAAATCTTCATCTCCATATAAAAAATATCAAGATATAGATATATGGAATGATTGTGAACCAGACATAAAGAAAGTTGAGGAAAAATTCTTAGATGAATTTTCTCAGGAATTTTATTCTCTTATAAAATCTAGTGATAAAGATATTATTAAGAATTTGGATGGAAAATATGTTTTCTCTTTGAATAATAATATACTAAAGTTACAATCAGGACAGGAATTAGAATATCATACTTTACTTGAAATTCATGCTGTGTATAAGACAAGTGTTTCTTTTGAAAAAGAATTGCCATTTTCTCTAAATATCCTTTCTGATATTCATACAAGAAGCAAAAATGCAGTAAATACATGCAAAGATGATTTTGATTGTATTACAGAAAAAATGAATTCTGATGATCTTGATGATTTTGATTTTGAATTTACAAAAAATGGAGATTATATTATATTTACAGCAAGAACAAAAGACAGATTCTTTTTTAATGATGGCACTTTAAAGTATGATAAAATTTCATTTGATTATGCTATTTCTCTAACATAAAACTTATATATTTTCCTTTTGTAGAATTAATAGAAAAAGATGATACAGGCTAGGTATAGGGAATTTTTGCAAAGAATAACCAAAGAGTCTGGTTTGCAAGAGAATGATATTGATAAAAGAATAAAGCAAAAACAGGCAGCTTTAGGTGGATTAATTACTTTGGAAGGAGCTGCATTAATTGTTGCATCTGAATTAGGAATTAAATTTGATATGCAGAAAGTCAAAGTTGGTGAATTAATGACTGGAATGAGAAATATAGATGTTCTTGGGAAAGTAGTAAGAGTATATCCAGTAAGGAAGTATAAACAAAGAAATGGCGAGGAAGGAAAAATTGGAAGTTTTTTAGTTGCTGATGAAACAGGTAGTGTAAGGATTGTTTTATGGGACACAAATCATATTTCATTAATAGAAGAAAACAAGATTAAAGAGAATGATGTTTTTTTAATTAAAAAAGCAGATGTTAGAGGAACTGATATTAAAGAATTGCATTTAGGGGGCAAGTCAGCAATTGAAAGAAGTGAAGATAAAATCGAAAAAACAAAAATCACATTTGCTTTGTCATCTTCAAGAATTTCTGATTTAAAAGAAAATGATAGAACAGCAGTAAGAGCAACAATTGTTCAGACATTTCCAATAAGCTTTTATCCGTCATGTCCTGAATGCAAGAAAAGATTAGCAGAATCTGATGATAAGTATTATTGCACAACACATGGAGAAATAAAGCCAAAATTCCTGCCTGTTTTTGGATTTTACATTGATGATGGAAGTGCAAATATAAGGGCTGTCTGTTTCTTTGAATCATTGAAAAAGCTGCTTAATATTGAAGAAGAACAGCTTTTGGCATTAAAAGAGGATAGTAAGTCAAGTGATGAATTAAGAGATTCTTTGCTTGGACAAGAGTTCATGTTTGAAGGCAGAACAAGGAGAAATGCCCTTTTTAATAGATTAGAGTTTGTTATCAATTCTGCTTCTAATCTTGATATAGATAAAATAACTGAAGAATTAAGCAAAGAAGTTGGTTTAAGCTAATTATTGGTAAATATACTTGTTTATATAAAAATTTATAAAGTTTGGCACTTTAAATTGAATATGGCTGAGGAAAAGGAGTTAGAAAAAGAGCAAGTTAAAGTTAAGGAAGAAAAAGAGCAGGAAAAAGAGAAAGAAATAGAGCTTACACTTACAGACTTGCCTGGAATTGGTGAAGTTATTGCAAAGAAGCTTACTGAGGCAGGTTATGGTGATTTGATTAGTGTTGCTGCTTTATCTCCAAGAGAATTAATTTCATTAGCTGGACTTACTGAAACAGCAGCAAGAAAAGTAATTCAAGCAGCAAGAAAAGTATTGGATTTAGGATTTACTAGTGCTACAAAATTCCTTGAAAAAAGACAAGAAGTAATTAAAATCACAACAGGAAGCAAGAATCTTAATGAATTGCTTGGTGGTGGTGTTGAAACCAAGGCAATAACAGAAGCTTTTGGTTCTTATGGTTCAGGAAAAACTCAGATTGGACATGTTTTAGCTGTATCAACACAAATGCCAATTGAAAAAGGTGGTGCTGGTGGCATGGCAGTTTATATTGATACTGAAGGAACATTTAGGCCTGAAAGAATTAAGCAAATTGCAAAATCATTAGGAGTTAAACCAGAAGATGCATTAAAGAATATTTTAGTTGCAAGAGCTTTAAGTTCAGATCATCAAATGCTTTTAGCTGAAAAAGTTGTTGATTTAATTAGGGAAGGAAATCCTATAAAATTGTTAATTGTTGATTCTCTTATTAGTTTATTCAGAGCAGAGTTTACAGGAAGAGGAACTTTAGCTGATAGACAGCAGAAATTAAACAAGCATTTGCATACTCTTCATAAAATTGCAGATTCTTATAATTTAGCAGTTTATGTTACTAATCAGGTTATGTCAAGGCCAGATATTTTATTTGGTGATCCTACAGTTGCAATTGGAGGACATATTGTTGGACATGCATCAACATTCAGAATATATTTAAGAAAAGGCAAGAAAGATTCAAGAGTTGCTAAACTTATTGATTCACCTAATTTGCCTGATTCAGAATGTGTTTTCTTTATCAAAGAAGGTGGAGTTTCTGATAAGGAGTAGGAAGAAATGCCCCTACTAGGATTCGAACCTAGATTGTGGCCTTTTTGTTATCTATAGGCGAACGGGGATTCGAACCCCGATTACAACCTTTTTGCTACTAACCGCAAGGTCGCGTACTTTCCAATTATACTATTCGCCTTTTTGAATTTTACACTATAGGGGCTTGATTTAGTTATCTTATTCTTCTTGCTTTTGTTTGTGTTAAATCATAGATTTTTGATGGTTTTGCTTTGAGTTTTCCTGCATTTATAATTATTGCATGCTTCTTAAATTTTTTAGGGATTTCATTAATGTTTGTTGCAAATTTCTTATTTGTTATATTTACTGAAGTTGTGATAAATGGCTTTTTTGATGCAAGTATGTATTTAGTAAAAGGATGTTTAGGAATTCTTACTCCAATTGTATCTTTTCCATAATTAACTTCTTTACTTATTGCTTTTTTATTTTTCAGCTTTATTATAAAAGTATATTTTCCTGGAAGTTTTCTTAAATATTTTTCATGCTCTTTCCTTAGTACACAATTCTTTCTTATCCATTCTTTACTTGCAATTATTGAAAAGGGCTTCTTGCTATTTTTGAGCTTTCTTATTACTTTTACTGATTTTGAATTTGTTGCATCTGTTCCAATACCATAAATTGTATCAGTTGGGTAAATTAGGATTCTTCCTTTATTAATGGCTTTTACAATATTTTGTTTCATAAAAACATTTATAAGTCTTTAATTATAAAGCTTTTCTAGTTAGTTATTTTGAATGTATAAGATTTAAAATGACATCAAAAGAAAAAATGTTATGTGTATCATGTAAACAAGAACTTGGAAAGAAAGGAGTAGTATTTAAGTGTCCTAAATGCGGAAAGCAAGATATAGCAAGATGCTTGAAATGTAAGAAGCTGGCTTCTCAATATGTATGTGAAAAGTGCAAATTTGTTGGTCCTTAATTATGCTTATGAAGAATGTTGTTAATACAAATTAAAATAATGCCAAAAGCTGTTGAAACAGATTTACAAGAAATAAAGGCAAAAGCTAAGAAAGTAGTTGAATCTTTTAATCAGAAAATTTTGAAAGATGAAATTCAACCAATTGCATTTGGTTTGAATGCTTTGCTTATTATATTAACATGGCCTGATAATCAAGGTCCTGATGAACTTGAAGCAAAATTAAGAAAGATAAAAAATGTTAATTCTGCTGAGATTGTTGATGTTAGAAAGGCGATTGGATAAAGATTAAAAATGCAAGCACAAGAAAAATTAACAAAAGAACAATTAGAACAAATAAAAAAATTTCAGGAATTGCCTAAAGAAAAACAACAAGAAATACTTGAACAACAATGCATATTCTGCCAAATTTCTCAAGGTAAAGTTGATACAATAAAAGTTTTTGAAGATTTTGATATGCTTGCTGTTTTAGATATAAATCCTGCATCTAAAGGACATATTCTTATTTTTCCTAAGAAACATTATCAGTTATTTTTCCAATTACCAGATAGTATAAGGAATAAGTTATTTGAAATTGCACAGAAAATTTCAATTTATCTTGTTAATATTCTTAAATGTGAAGGAATAAATCTTTATGTAGCAAATGGAGCAGCTGCAGGACAAAGAGTTCCCCATTTTGTTTTACATGTAATTCCAAGATTTGAAAATGATGGCATAAATTTTGATTGGCAATCTCAAAAAACAGATAAGAAAGAATTAGAGAAAATTGCAAAATTATTAAGAGAAAATTTAGCAAAAGAAAAAAAGCAAAAACAAGAGAAAGCAGTTCCAAAAGAACAAATTGAAAAAGAGCAGCAAAAACTTGAGAAGGAATTAAAGAAATTTAGAAGAGTGCCATAATTATTTCAAAAACATTTCCTAAAAGTAATGTTATTATAAAGGCAATTAAAAATGCTGGAACAAAAGGAATTCCTTGTCTGATTAATACTTTCTTCTTTTCTTTTCTTAAAAGTGCAATATCTTTTTTACTTAATCCATCCCAAGTTGGCTTTATTTCTTTATTACCTATTTTTACTGTTTGCGCAAGCCAATCTCCCTCTGTTAATTTGTCTGATGTAATCTCTTGAATTAAAGCAACTTTCTCAGAAATCTTTGCAATAAGGTAAAGATAATATAAGAGTATTATCAAAAATGAAAACAAAATCCAAAACCAATTTTTTAATATAATAGCTCCAAGAACAAAAGCAAGACAAAGAAGTAGATATGGTAATGGCACTTTTTTATTTGTTCTCTTAAATTCCTTGTAAAAAGAAGTTTTGTTTTTCCAAGTATAGATAATCAAGAAGAATAAACCATAAAATGCTCCCACAATAAGCAAATTAAGAATAAAGACAAATGCTGATGGTATTAAAGATGAAATTATTAGTTTTGGTGGTTCTGCAAAAACAATTCCTAGAACTATTAGCAATTTAGCATCTCCACCAGCAAAAATTCTTGCATAATAGAATAAATGAGCAATTACAAAAAAGATAGCAAAGTAAATTACTCCAGAAACAAAGAATGAAATATCTTTTTCAAGGAAAGAAAATATTAATCTTGTAAAGAGGGCAATTGCAATAAGTGAGAAATTTAGCCAATCTGGAATCTCTCTTTTTTTTAAATCCCATATAGAAGCAACTACTAAGCCAATCAAAATTAGTATAATTAAAAAATTGACTATCATTATCATACCTCTTTTAATATAGTGTCTTTAAAAAAATTTATAAATCTATCCTGCGTAGGCACTTTATGATAAAAAGAGGGTTATTAAGTAAAGGCCAAACAACAATTGCAGTGGCAGTTCTTATTATTGCGATGCTTGTGTTTATACTTATCTACATTCTTTCTTTGCCACAAGAAGATAGAGAAAGGCTACTTAACATGTCTTCAGAAACTTCAGAAGGATGGAATGGAAATATAGAAGAATTTACAATAGAAGTTGATGAATTTTCTTTTGATCCTGACTTTATTAAAGTAGACCAAGGAGATAAAGTAACAATTACATTAGAAAATGATGGCAAAATTCCACATAATCTTGTAGTTGCAGAGTATAATGTGAAAACTAACACAATTGAACCAGGAAAAAAAGATACCATGAGCTTTATTGCAGATGAAAAAGGAACATTTGCATTCTACTGCTCAGTTTCAGGACACAGAAATGCTGGCGAGTTTGGTGAATTAGAAGTAGAGTAAGCTTACTTAATTTAATTAAAATGCCTGAATCAACTAGTTCAAGAAGTAGTGTAAATTTTACTAATATGGGATTTCAAAATTTACAAGGAACTTTGCTTGGAAGTATTATTTCTGGCGCAATTATATTTGGTGCAATTTTCGGAATTTTATTTGGAATAACAGGATTTGCATTATTTGGTTTTGCAGGAGTTTTTGGAATTCTTGCTGGTATTGTGCTTGGAATGGCAGTAGGAGCTGGTTTGGGTTTCTTATTTACATTAACAACATCTGAGAAAACAGGACCAATAACAAAGAAATTAATTTTAGCTGGAATATTAGCATCTTTGTTTGGTTATTTTGGATATGCCTTTCTTGGCATTTTTGGATTTTGGATAGGAATTGCTGTTGGAATGGCACTTGGATTTTTAATGCCACCTGAAGCACTTAGCACAATTATTGCATTTTCTATTGTTGTATTTATTATTTATATTGCATTCTTATGGTGGCAGTCAGGAGCATTGGAATTATTTTTCAGTCCTTTAGGTTTTAGTTCAGAAAGAATTATGCTTGGTTTAGAAAGGGGAGTAACATGCATGACAGATCCTATTCAATGCTTTTTCAAGCCATTTTATGATTGGAGTGAACCCACTGTTGAAAACAAAGAAGAGGAAGTTTCTGTTAAAGTTGATTTTTCCACCACCCAGTCTGTTTATTTTGAAAAAGAAAAAATATCTATAAGAACAGCAATTATTGTAAATAATCCAACTGAAGATGCTTACTATACTCGCCCATTGTGTTATCTTGATGGAGAACCATTAGATGTGGAAGAAACATCAAAAGTTCAAAATGGAATGATTTATTTTGGTAAAAGCAATGTTGAACAAAGAGCAACAGTTGTTTGTGAAAACAAAGATGGACTTGAACTAGAAGAAGGAAAAGATGCACAAGCATTTGATTTTGAATTGCATTTAATAAGGCCAGTAAAAACAAAAACTGAATGGAATGTTTATACAATGAATGAACAAATTCTTAAAAATAAAGCTAATCCTTTTGAAGATGTGAATGAACCTAATTTAAGAAATAGGGTTGTTTTAAGCAATATGCTTTTTGATTCTCCTGTAAAAATTTCAGCTGGTAGTAATGATGATCAGCCATTTTCAGATGCTAAATCAATTCCTTTCTTTATTGCATTCCAGAAAAAAGATATTTATGGAGAAATTTTAGCAGTAGATTCTTTGAAAATAGAAAATCCAATAAGCAGTGTTGTAAGCATTTCTGATTGCGAATCTTTTACAAGAGGGAGTGATGGATATTATTTAACAAGAGATAAATTAACCAAAATCAGCTCTTTAGCAAATGAGAGAGATATTCCTATTTTCATTAATTGTTATCTTTCAGTTAGTGGAACAAGAATGGATAGGCAAGTTCCTGAAAAAACAGTTATTAAAGTAGAATCAGAATTTGGTTTTGAATCAGTATATAAAAAATCAATAACTGTTATATCGGAAGGACAAAAGCAAGAAATTTAAATATCAAAATTTAATAATAATATAAAAATGAGGACAAAATACATACTATTATTTGGATTAATACTTGGATTATTAGCATTTGGACAAGCAGGATGTCAATTCGGAGGAGATAGTCAAGCACAAGTAATTGGTTTGGACTTTTCTCTAAATTCAGAAGCTCCACCAAGCATGATAGAGCCAAATACAGAGTTTCAAATTGTATCAACAATAGAAAATTATGGTGATACTGCTACTAATGGAGATTTTTGTGTTGAAGATACTATTGATGATTCATATGGTGGAATAGATAGAAGATGTTTGCCTTTTTCAGTAAGAGCAGCATCAAAACAAGATAATAAAATTTTGCCTGGAAAACAAATTGTAGTTTTGCCTTCTGAATATAGTTCATTTTATTATAGGGATATTCAAAGTCAACAAGCAAATATAATTGCATCTATAATATACGATTACTCAACAATAGCTTCTCCAATAATATGTGTTAAAGATCCTTTAAAACAATCTATAATTCCTTGCAGTTCATCTGAAACAGTATTAGTTGATGTTAAAGCACCACTAGATGTAACCAAAGTTGAGAAAAATATTTTTAGGGCATCAGAAGGATTAGTTAAATTAAGAGTAAAAATTTATTTGAAAAAGCAAATTAAGGGAGATATTTTACCATCAAAGTATTCAGATGATGAAATAAATAAAGCAGAATTAATAGGTGTAAGATTTGCTAATACTGCTCTTGATTGTGATACTAAAGATGGTTATGTTGAAATTGGAGAAACCGAAACTATTTTAAGGTGTGAAGGGTATGTTAATGTTGAAGGAGTAATCAAACACCCATTAAATATATGGCTTGATTATTCAGTTCAAACAAAAAAAGTATATCCTTTGAAAATAGAAGGAATTAATTAAAAAGAGGAAAATGAAGACACATCAAATTTTAGCACTTGTCTTAGTACTTGGATTATTAGCATTTGGACAAGCAGGATGTCAAAAAAATACAACAGAAGCAGGAACCCAAGGTATAGTGGTTGAGAAGATTGCAGGAGCACCACCTTTACAAGCAAGCAAGGATCAACAGTTTTCAATCATGGTTTCTATTGAAAATAAAGGAAGTTATGATGTAAAAAAAGGAGAAGCTACAGTATTCTTAGAGGGAATTGAACCATCTTTGTTTTCACTTTCTTCAGCTGATTTAGAAAAGAAAAACACAATAGAATTAAGAGAGGCAGTTAATGCACAAGGAATTGCAGGTGGAAGAGAAAGAATTGTATTTGCAGACAAAGCAAAATATGTTGGACAAAATGTAGATTTTAACCAACCAATAAAATATGTTAGTTGCTATGATTATGAATCAGAAGCACAGACAAATATTTGCTTTGCATTACAATCAGGAGAAATTTGCAATATAGATGGTGATAAAATAGAAAATGCAATAATAGGAGATGCACCAGTACAAATAACTTCAATTACTGAACAGAGAAGTGGACAGAACATACAAATGAGATTTAAAATAGAAAATGTTGGAACTGGAAGAGTTTATTCTCCAGAAGTTAATTGTAGAACTCCAGAAATCTTTTTGGAAAATTCTGTTTTAGTAAGTGTTGAAAGTGAAGAGCCATTTGATTGCAAACCAACATTAAGTGGTGCAAAATCAGGAGAAGGAAGAGTCAATAATATAATTGTTTGCTCAAGAAGCATGAAAGACACAGCAGAACATTTGAGTCCTGTTAAAATCAGATTAAGATACAAGTACTTAGAATTAGCAGAAACAAGTATTGGTATTACAGAATAAACATGAATTAATTTACTTTGTTCTTTTTTCTTTTAATTTTCTTTTTTCTTTTATCCAAACATCATGATTTTTCCAAGCCATTGGAAAAAGCTAACAATCCATGGCAAGAAATTTACAAGAATAATTAATAAGCTTATGAAAGAAATAATATTAAAAATTCTTTTTACTGCTTTCTCATTTTTTGTAAATAATGGTAAGGTTATTAATAACATTCTTCCACCATCCAAAGGACCTAAAGGAAGCAAATTAACTAAACCAATTCCAA